>JAQICC010000052.1 GCA_027858735.1 Salinivirgaceae bacterium | reverse complement strand
AAAGAGCGACAATCGGCTTGACAGGCCTATATTCTATACAAACTGAAATAAAACTCCAATTAAGTTTTGCTTCTCAAAAAATTATCAACAAAATAAGAACGATAAAGGCTTTAAGACCTTTGTTTTTCAAAATTGCGTTGCAAAAATAGTTTAAATTTCGATACCTCCAAACCCCAATATCACTTTTTTACAAAAAATAATTTAAATGAAATTTTACTTTTTTACAATAGTCTGTTTATCTGTGTTTTAGTTATAAAATAATTATTAGATAAATGAAAGTTTTATTAATTTTTCCAATTCATTTTACGTTATTGAAAGGGATAATTACTTTTGGGTTTATTTAAAAATAATGAGTCTTTGATTTTTACCCTAAAGTAACGCAATGATTTTTTCATTTTCACACTCAACATTTTATAGGATAATGATACGATGCTCATATTAAAAATTTATTTGTGGACGGAATAATAATATCAACCTATATACTACCCATAGTATTAGCTTTAATCATGTTTAATTTAGGCTTATCATTATCATTTAAGAATTTTAAGAATGTTTTTAATGAACCTAAAGCCTTGCTGGTAGGTTTATTCTGCCAAATGATTTTACTCCCACTTATTGCATTTGCCTTGGCTGGATTATCGAATATTTCTCCTGAATTTAAAATTGGCTTACTTTTAATTGCGATTTGTCCTGGAGGTGCTACATCAAACCTAATTACGTATTTGCTTAAGGGAAATGTAGCCTTATCTGTTTCTTTAACCTCGGTAAACAGTATACTAATTTTAATAACGATTCCTTTTTTTTTGTATTTAGGTGTACATGCATTTGCTAATGACGGAGATCTAATTACGCTACCTTTTTTAAACACCGTTGGAAAAGTATTCTTAATGATTATTTTACCTGTATTAATTGGAATGCTAATAAAAGACTACCGTAAAAAAACGGCTGTTGCAATCGAGAAAATATTAAAATACGTTTCAATCGGATTGTTGGCTTTAGTATTTACTTTGGCCATTTTATTAAATAAAAATGGAGAAAGGAGTCTTTTAGAATACTATGCCGAAATACTACCTCTTGCTTTGTTGCTTAATTTGGTAGGTATGCTTATTGGATTATTTGTCGGTAAATTCTTCATGTTTAGTAAGGCTACTTTAATAACCCTTCCTATTGAAGTAGGAATTCAGAATAGTACACTAGCAATTACACTAGCAATTGGTGCTTCATTTTTAAATAATCCATTAATTTCAGTACCTGCTACGGTTTATGGAATGTTTACTTTTTTTAGCGCATTGTTATTTGGCTATTTGGTCAAGAAATTTGTTAAAAAATAAAAGCCCATAAGATGACAGGGCTTTTCTATTACAAAAAATTTAGTATTGCTACGAATTTAGTGAAAAAACTTATAAATAGTGCATGTTTATCAATGCGTATAGTCGACAGTCTTCAGTTCTCGGTAAATTGACCAAGGACTGAAGACGGAGAACCTGCCCGACTAATCGTTCAGGCGGGCTGTTGACCTGAAAATATAAATATGTACATTTTATAAAAACAACTACTAAATTGGTGTTAGGGTCAAAAATTTAGTAGCTCTTTAAATCTTTTTGAATCCAATTTCAACTTCATTTGAAAGTCGTTCAAAAACCTCTTCAAAAGTACCCATTCCGTCTATCTTTTTTACACCATGCAATTGATTGTATTTTTCAATTACCGGAGCTGTTTTGATTTCATGTTCATGTAATCTTTGAACAATTTTAGTCGTGCTATTATCGTACGGCATGCAGCGATCAGTTTTACTACGAGCATCAAGTCGTTTTATAAGCTCTAAAGTTGGAACCTCAATTTCAATAATTTCGGCAATTGATGAGCCATGTTTCTTAAGCAAACCATCGAGAATATATGACTGCACTAATGTTCGAGGAAATCCTTTAAAAATAAATCCTTTTACGCCTTTAGAGTTTTCGAGCTTTTGTTCAATGAGTCTAACTACAATTTCATCAGGTACCAATTGTCCATTATTGTAAAGCTCCTGAATTTGCATACCGATCTCTGTATTGTTTTTAATTTCTTCGTCAAGCATTTTTCCGGTTGCAACGTATTCCAGTCCATATTTTTTAGCAAGTGCTAAACCTTGCGAGCCTCTTCCTGAACCTGGATAACCAAACATCACAAAATTCAATAAACTCTTGTTTAGTTCTTCTTGCAAGATTACCGAGATATCACTATTTACCTCAGCTATGCTATTTGAACCATTTATAGCTTGGTATATTCCCCGATCTTTATAAAATTGCAATACGGGTAAGGTTTTGTCGTAATATTCTTTTAATCTGTTTCTAATTACTTCTTCATTATCATCGCTTCTTCCCGATGTTTTACCACGTTCTAACAGTCGAGTCACCGATTCTTCTTCTTCCACTTCAAGGCTAATTAAACAATTTAGCGATGTATTCAGCTTTATCATTAAACCTTCTAGAATATATGCCTGTATATAGGTTCTGGGAAAACCATCAAAAAGAAATCCTTTTGATTCTTGATTTTCTTTAATTGTTTTTTCAATAATTTGAACTATAATTTCATCCGACACCAGTCCCCCTGATGCTATAATGTTTTTGGCCTCAAGCCCCAATTTTGATTCATCAGCAATTTCTTTTCTTAATATGTCACCTGTTGATATGTAAAAAAGTTTATACTTATTAATAATTCTTTCCGATTGAGTTCCTTTACCGGCTCCGGGAGGTCCAAAAAGTGCAATATTCATCATAGGACAAATGGTTTATGTTTAATATTTAAATTCTTATACAATGTCATGTGTAATCTTAATAAATAATATTCCTTAGTCCTCAGTTCGCAGTATATAGCTAATGTTGACTGAAGACTTTTCAGCAATATGTTAAGAAACTGAAAAATAAATTGCCTAATGAAATCAGAGAATAACAGTTCATTTTTCAAATAAAAAGGTCTGAAATATTTTCCAATAAACATAATTATTTTTTGAATACTTACTGTTTATTTATGTGAATAAAGGGTTGAAATAGTTTTTTGTGATAATTAACCCTTCGGCCACCACCCTGGAAGGGTGGATTTTCTCCGATTATTCTGCTGATAAATCGGAGGAGGTGTCCCCTTGTGAGCCTTCTGAAAATGAATTCGGAACAGGTCGTTCCGAACAAGCTTCGGAAGGACTTTAGGAGTGAATACCATACTCAAAATCATGTCTATTTAGTCAAAATTAAATTCTTGATTCACATTTTTAATAAAATTGGAAATCTAATTATTCATAACTTTAGAGACTTATTTAACGAATTGAAAAAAACTATTATAACTAAATATTTACTATATGAAAACCATTGGGAATATAATTTGGCTATTGTTTGGAGGCTTGTTTGTTGCTATTGAGTACTTTGTTGCTAGTATACCACTTTTTATTACCATTATTGGTATACCATTTGGGGTACAGGCTTTAAAACTTGGCATGTTATCTTTATGGCCATTTGGAACCGAAATAAAAATAAAAAAGGGAAATCCGGGTTGCATATCAACCATAATGAATATTTTCTGGTTTTTAATAGGGGGCATTTGGATTTGTTTAACCCATATATTGTTTGGAATTTTATTCGGAATAACCATTGTTGGAATTCCTTTTGCCAAACAGCATTTTAAATTAGCGAGTTTGGCTTTAACTCCTTTTGGTAGGGATATTATATTTCGGTAACTACTTAAATATTTATATATATCACTTTTGTGTTCTTGACTTTTGCTGTGAAATTTCGTAACTTATACCAGTGGTGATTCAGTAACGTTTAAAACATATAATCATGGAAGCAAAATATGTATGTTCGTATTGCGACCAAACCCTTAATGTAGGTAAAGATATTGTTTTGGTTGCAAAAAATGATGTGGGGGAAAAAGGGCTGATTATGCTTCATGCCGAGTTAGGAAATTACACAAGTAAATTTAGTCCTGGTTTTTCTCTTATTGAAGGAGATTTAATAAACTTTTCGTGTCCTATTTGTAAACACAAATTAACAAATAGAAAGAATGAAAAATTAGCGAATTTTATCCATATTGACGAAAATGAAAAGAAGTTTGATATTGTTATTTCGGCAATTTATGGTGAAAAATGCACCTATAAAATTGAAGAACACGAAGTAATTGAAACATTCGGAGACCACTGGGCACGGTATCAGAACCCCGATTGGTTTTTGCTGTTTTGATAGTGTAATGGCTTGGTTTTATTATTTAAATTTAACCTATTGACACGTATTTGAAGATTTTGTAAATTTTGGGTTCTGATTTTTAAACTAAAATCTGTTGTGAAATGAGCGCTAAATATTTATGTCCGAAATGCAGAATAAGTGTTAATGTAGGCGACCAAATTGTACTTATTGGAAAAACCAAGAATGGTTTAAAAGGGGTTGTGGTGTTAAAAAGTGAGTTAGGTAATTATACAACATTATTTAGCGATGACTTTCCAATTTTCGAAGGGAACAAGCTTAGTCTTTCATGTCCTTTGTGTCGTGCCAGCTTATCTACGCGTAAGCAGAAAAATATTGCTCATTTAAAAATGATAGATCAAGAGGATAATGAGGCTACCATATTCTTTTCGCAAATTTATGGTGAAAAATGCACCTTTAAAATTGAAGGTAAGCAGGTTACACAATCGTTTGGTGATGATAAGGATCAGTATAAACCCGATTGGTTAATTGAAGAATTATAAGTAAAATTGCAGACTATTCATAATCATTCTTATTTTAGCATCTGTAAAACATTTAATTTATGGATGCAACAGTTTTTGTTTTAATTACATCTTTAATACTTCTGGTATATTTAGTATTTCGACGTAAAAAATCAAACCTCCAATGGAATGCTCCTGTAATTCCTTTTCCCCAAGAACATAAAGCAATTCTTTTAAAGCATGTACTTTATTACACTAATTTAAACTCAGAAAAGAAAAAGCGCTTTGAATTTAAAATTCAGGAGTTTTTAGAAAATTGCCGAGTGACTGGTGTTGATACTGATGTTTTTGATTTGGAGAGAATTCTGGTTGCCAGCAGTGCTATTATTCCTATTTTTAATTTTCCTGATTGGCAATATACCAATATTGATGAAGTGCTGGTTTACCCAACATCATTTAACGAACGCTACGAAACAGCAGGAGAGTGGAATAATATTCTTGGCATGGTTGGTAATGGACCCATGGAAGGTAAAATGATACTTTCAAAACAGGCCTTGCATAATGGTTTTGATAATGAAAGCGATAAAAAGAATACAGCCATTCATGAGTTTATTCATTTAATTGATAAAACCGACGGCACAATTGATGGAATACCATCGTTGCTTTTAGAACAACCCTACACTTTACCTTGGCTTGATTTAGTGCATAAAAAGATAAGCGATATTTATCAGAATAAATCAGATATAAACCCTTATGGTGCAACCAATAAGGTTGAGTTTTTTGCGGTAGTTAGTGAGTACTTTTTTGAACGGCCCAAACAGTTAAAACATAAGCACCCTGAATTATATAAGAATTTGGAACTGATTTTTAAACAGAATTTGGCAGAAAGCCATAAAAACAAAAGTTCAATTGAGATTAATAGAAACGATCCTTGCCCTTGTGGTAGCGGTAAAAAGTATAAAAAATGTTGTGGAAAAGTATTAAACATTTAGGCATAAGACTAATAAAAAATTGGATTGTTCTATTGGTAATAGGTACTTGGTTGTTAACCATCCTGTTTAAAAACAACCCTCATGTTACAGAGTTGCTATATAGCCAGTTAGCATACCCTATAATTTCTATTATTCTCAGTAATTTGTCCAATTTATTTCCTTTTTCACTGAACGATTTGGGGTACACCCTTTTAGTAGTTCTATTTATTAGTATCATCGTATTGTTACTGATAAAAAAAATTAAACTAAAAAAAGCTATGTTTTTGGTTTTAAAAACGATTGGTGTTTTTTACATATTTTTTTATTGGTTATGGGGCTTCAATTATTTTAGAGCACCAGTTTATGAAAGAATGCAAATAGAAAATAAAGTTGTGAATGACTCCATTTTGGAGGTTGCCTATAATTTTGTTGTAAAAAAAGCTGCTGAAACATATTGTGTGGATAGCTTATTTGACAAAAAGCTTATTGATTTGGAAATAGAAAACTCCTATAAAAAATTAGCAGAAACTTTAGTTGTTAATTACCCAAATGGCAAGAGAAAGCCTAAAAAGATGGTTTTTAGTAGGTTCAATGCCGGAGCGGGTATTTCAGGTTATTTTGGACCTTTTTCAAATGAAATTCATATGAACGGTTTGCTAATGCCTATGCAATATCCGGCAGTTCTTGCTCATGAGAAAGCTCATCAGTTTGGCATTACCAGCGAGGCTGAGGCTAGTTTTTATGCATGGTTGGTTTGTAGTCAAACACAGTCACATGCAATTCAGTACTCTGCAAACCTTTTTGTATTAAGGTATTTTTTACGTCAGGTTGATAATGAAGAGCAAATGGAACGTTTTATTGCATTACTTCCAATGGAAGTAGCTAATGATTTAATTACAATAAAAAACTATTGGAAAGATTTGAGAAATCCGCTGATTGATGAAGCTCAATCGAAACTATACGATATGTATTTAAAAGGGAACAACATTTCGGATGGTGTGAAAAATTATGGGGGAGTGGTTAAGCTGGTTTGTGAATATGAAATATCAAAAAATTAGGATTATCCGGTATCTGTAATCCATTTTCACATTATTATATAAATCAAATTGGTTTTGCTAATTGCACAGCAAATTTACGAATAATGTCGATGCAAGTTTTCTATTACATATTGATATTCAGGTGATTATTAGGGTTGTTAGACGGCGAGGTTTATATAAAGCGTAAGATGATCTGTAGAGAACAGTCAACTTACGCTTTATTAAATTTATATTCTGGAATTTATTTTTTAATAAAATGTTGCTTGTAAATACCTGCTTTATTGCTAATTGTAATTAGGTAAATTCCTGTTTGTAAAAAACTTATGTCAATAGTATTAATGCTTTTGTCCAGATTGTTTTGTTGCACAAAAATCATTCTGCCGCAACTGTCAAAAATATTAAGTTTTGCTTGCCCATGGAGTTCAGATGTTTTAATAGTTATTAAATTAGTTGCAGGATTAGGAAAGATATTGAAATGTTGATTCTGAGATAAGCTTTCAATTAAACTAGTCTCAATCTCACTTCCATAAACTTCAAACTCCCAAATTGAATTACCCCACCATTGTTCTTGAGTATTTCGCTGGGTTGAGTACATTCTAATATAGTTTGCAGTATCATTAAAAGAGAAACCGGCAGATCCACCCTCGCCACTTGAGGTCTCATAAACAGAAGTCCAATTATCACCGTCTTTTGATATATCAATAGAGTAAACTTTTGCATAGGCAGTTTCCCATTCTATTTTGGTACCTGTTAAATGGTAAGTGCCTTCCAAATCAATTTCAATCCACTGAGGGTCTGAATCCAGAGAAGACCATCGTGTGCTTAGATTTCCATCATTTACATTTGAGGGGGGATTACCATCCTGATTGCTTGAAGATTTAGCAGGTTTGTGTTTTGCAATATTTTCCCCATTTACTACTACGGTTATTTGAGCATTGTCAGATTTGGCATTGGCATTTACAGTCATTTGAAATACATAAGTTCCAAGTTCTAAATCTGAAATAGTTGGCTTTGCAATGCTTAAATCATTAAAAGTAGCTTGACTAGGGCCTGAAATTTGAGACCATTCGATGCTTAATTCATCTTCGTTTGGATAATAAGTATTGCCGGGAATTACGACTTTAGTTGTAGGTAAATTAATATTTTTCTCACTTGGAAGAAAGGCAATAGGATCAATATTATCAATAGATGAACCTTCAAAAGGCATTGTGGCATAAAGTTTACCCAGTTTTGTTAATTCCCCATTGGCACCCAATAAATCAATATCGGGATTTGAACTTACACGCGTTGCAAACCACGAATAGCGAAAAACACTGGTGTCGGCCTCTACAAGAGGAATAGTTTCTTTCATATATTGAACAACGCCTGCATAATCAGGTTTTGGAGCATCCCATGGTGCAAATTCAGTTATCCAAAGAGGTTTGTTGTATTTCCGAAACATATCAATATAGCTTTTTAAAGCTGCAGAATAGGGGGCATAACTATGAATGGCTATATAGTCGAAATGGGCATCGGGATAAGCTGCAATAAATTTATCGAGCCAATCAGTAGGATCATAAGTAACACCATCAACGCAATCGCCGCACCAGTTTACTGCCGGACTTACTAATTTTAATCCTTTGTCGGCAGCAATTTCTTCAATATATGGCCACATTTCGGCAGCTTGTTGTGGTGTAATATTGGCTTGACTTCTAAAGTTTGGTTCATTAAAACCAAGCAAATATAAACTACCTTCAATAATTCTTGATTTAATATTTTCAACTTGGTCGGCACCAATCCCTCCCCATTGCATGGGCACCCATTCAATGCCCGATAATTCTCCTTGTGATATTGCAGGTGGTTCAACTCCCCAATCGTAGTACCAGCTTATATAGGGTGATAATATTGCCAAATCTTCTGGTGAAGTATCCCCACAAATGCCTCTTTTAAAACTTTTTGTTTGAGATGAGCCTACAATTGTTGTTAAGGTAATAAGTAATAATAGTAGCGTGGTTTTCATTATATAAAGTGTTTTTTAATTATTTATTAAAAGTGTAAACAATTTTAGTTTAATATAAATTTGTTAAGCATTGTATTGCCTCCTTTTAATAGAATATTAGCAATGTAAATACCTTTTGTTAAATCACCTACTTGCATCGTAGTTTTTAATTCAAATAAGCAATTTTGAGAATGAACTAGTTTGCCTGTAACATCAAATATTTGAATAGATGCAATAGGTTCTTTACTTTCAAAGGTAATTTGGTTGTGAGCTGGGTTTGGATAGACCATAAAAGTAGTATTACTGTTTTGTTTTGCCGAAGTTGCCTCAATTACTTCAACCGAAGTTGTACCCATTATGTCTTCGTATTTGGCTGTTATTGAAAAGGTTCCGACTGTTACTCCAACAAATTCACCCGCCTCAGTTATAAAACCATCATTATCTGATGACCATTCCGGTTCAATGTCGATGGTTCCATCAAATTGATCTAAACCCTTAGCATATAGCTGTATACTCTCGCCAATAGCTATGGTTTTATTTTTCGGACTTATCTGTAGGGTAGTTAATTCAAGAATTAAGGGATTCTCTAAGGGTGTTTCTGTTTTTGATAAATAAACATCATCAATTGAAATTTCTGTTAAACCACTATCACCTCCAAACATTAATATATTTCCACAGGCCGATAAATCTAAATCTTTTTCTATGGTTGCAATGCAGTTATCGTTAAAATCCGAAATTGGAATAACCAGAGTTTGGTATTCACCATTTCGTTCAAAGTTATAAGGATCGGTACCCTTGTTAAATACTATTTTACCTTCTGTTTGATTGGTCCCTCCAATACCTATCCAAAAATTAGAGTTCGATTTAGTTTTTAAGGTGAAAATTAAATATCCGTTTTGAAAAGCTGTTGCATCAATACCATTTTCCGAAAAAATTCCAAATCCGTACCATCCCATACCATTGTCGCTAAAAGCTAGTGTGCCGGCACCTTCGAAAGGGGTTACATTATCGAGCGTAGCAAGCGAGTTTTCCCAAATATATAGCGATACAGAGTTTTCACCTATAATTACATTTTCGGTAATGTTAGTATTTTCTGTAAAAATGCCTAAGTAATCAGCACTTAATATACTTTCCATCCATATAACATTGTCAATAGATAGCTTGCTAGAATTTGCAGAGCTACCTTTAACGATTAAAAAGTCTTTAATTTTTGTTAAATCAACAGAACCTGCAAAATGTTCCATGGGTAGTGTAATTCTGCTCCATACATCGTCTCTTGAAGGATTGAAACTGCCACTTTCACTTAGTAATACAAAACTGCTATTGCCATCTGTATCAGCAATTCCTATTTGAATATCTTCTGAAATATTTGTTTTTATATAAAGACTGATTCCACCTTCAGATTGGTTGGTCATATTTAATGAAGAGATAGATCTAACTTTTAGCGTAAATTCTTCATTCGCAATTGTATTGTATGCAAGTACCTGAGTTCCTTCTTTGGGAGTTTCATTATTATTTTTAGTTAAATTTGATGTTTCAATTTCACCATCGAAGTTAAAATCAAGCTTTTGGTAATTCGAACTCGTTTCTGCATAAGCTCCAAAGTTCCCAATAACAGGAGCTGTCGTTGTGAAATCTTCTTTTCCCTCTAGCTGGTATAGCTTAACATAGTCAACATACATTTTAGCAGGCAAAGGTGCTGTAAGGTCAGCCGCATCATAAATGCCAGGAAATTGGCCACCAACAGCCAAATTGAAAATCAAAAACATTTGGTATTCTTTGAACTCTTCTAAATCGTCGCCTGAAATGCCCATTATATAATACGGTTCAGTATTGTCATCTAAAAACATTTGAACAGTAGTTTCAGTCCATATTAAAGTGAATAAGTGAAAATCATTATTTAAATCAACTTCAGATTCTTCAGCACGACCATAACCAGCATAGTTGTCGGCATGTTCCCAATGCAAAGCACCACTGTGATGTTTGTTTTGTGTACTTGCAGCAATGCCATCGGCATGTCCCATCTCAAGAATATCAATTTCGCCGCACTGAGGCCAACCCATATCTTTATGCCCAATGGTCCAGAAAGCTGGCCATAAGCCATTTTTTAAATCGGGTATTTTTATTCGAGCTTCCATTTTACCAAATTTAAAAGTGAATTTTCCTTTCGATTCAATTTTTCCTGAGGTAAAACCGTAACCGTTATATTCTTCTTTTTTTGCTGTTATAATAAGACAGTTATTGCCATCTCCATCATCGCCAACCTCTACATTCTCATGCTTGTAATGCTGAAGTTCACTGTTCGATCCGGTATTCCATATGCCTACTTCAGATTCAACAGACCATGTCTTGGTATCAAGCTTTTCTCCATCAAAGTTATCTTCCCAAACCAACTTATAGTCTTGAGCAGATGATTGAAGCATTAATGTCGCAAAAAAGGCAATTAGTGTGATTTTAATTTTCATTATGATATATTTAATTAGTTATTGGAACCCTATAGGGTTTTGCTTTTTCATCCGATTTGTTGTAAAGACCTGTCTGGTCTATACTTATAATTTCGAAATAGTAAAGGGGAGACAGCTGCTGCTGTCTCCCCTAAAAATTACTACTCAACTACTACACTATTATTAACTATACTATTTCCACATAACGAAACAATATAAATTCCAGGTTGCATTTCGGCTGTTGAAATCTCCAGAGTTTCAGAATTGGTATCGATAACCTTAATTAGGCTACCGTTTGAATTGTAAACTTTAACATTACTAAACTCGTTCAAGTCTATATTCTTAATATAAATTGCACTTTTCGAAGCGTATACATATACCGCTCCGTCTAACAATTGGTTAACATCTGTGCCTTCAACTACTATGCTAAAGGTTCCTGTAATACCATTGCTGCTAGCTGTAACAGTATAAGTTCCGGCAGTTGTTGCCGTGAATTTTCCATCACCTGAAATCAGTCCATCATTATCAACATTCCATACAGGAATAGCTGCAAATGGCATTTCATCTTGATCAAAACCGTGTGCTTCAAGCTGTAATGAGCTTCCTGAATTAATTGTAGTTTCATCAGCAACAACAGTTAGGGTTGATAAAACTTTATCATCCGAAACATCTTGTCCATAAGCTTCAATTTCAGCTATTTGGTAACCGGCATTAGCAACTTTATCTAAGCCTTTAACTCTAATAAACTGAGCTGAAACAATTGTATTAAGAGTGTCAATACGTTTGCCTTCAGTCATGTCTGAATTGCTAAGAATGGTTTGCCAGTTTTGCTCATCTGCTGAAATAGCTATGGCATACGATGAAGCTGAATTTGCCTCCCAGTACAACATGAAGTTGTTGAATGTATAAGTTTTTGCAAAATCAATGCTTATCCATTGGTTAGCATCGCTAGTACTTTCCCAGTATGTTGTAGTGTCGCCATCGTTGGCATTCATTGCAGGCCATTCTTCGCTTGATGCCTCAATTGTTTTATTCAGTGCAAGATTTTCTTTAAATACGGTAACACTTGCAGTACCAAATATATCAACTGTAGTTGGCGATACACTGCTTGAGGCAGCAGTAATGATAAAGGTGCCTAACTCTGTTGGAATAAATAGGCCAGTAGTATCTATGGTTCCTCCGCCGTCAATACTCCATAAAATATCGGCCTCAATTGCCACATTAGACTGATCGTAAGCTTGTGCATTATATTGAATGTTACTGCCTAAAGTAATACTTGTATCGGCAGGACTAACTTTTATTGAAGTTAATACACTTCCGTTTACAATAATTGAGATGCTATCTTCAATACTTCCACTGCTGGCTTTTACTAAATAAGTACCCGGTAACGATGCTGAGAAAGCTCCGGTTTCTGTAATTGAACCTCCGTTGGTAACACTCCATGCAGGAGTAAATGCGAAGGGCATTTTAAAGGCATCAAATCCTTCAACAACGAATTGTAAGGTTTCAGCTGTTGAAATAACATTGGTATCAGCCAAAATAGCAATTGAATCAAGCACTGCTGCCGAGCTAACTTTTTCACCAAGTATATCAAAAGTGTTAAGCTTGTAACCGCCTTCAAACGATTTGTCTAACATGGTTACTTTAACAAAACGGGCACTTGAATTATAACCTGATTTAGTGCCTTTTGTAATAATGGATGAAATAGTTTGCCAGTAAATTGAATCAGCTGAAATGGCAATCTCATATGCACTTGGAATACCAGTCCATAATAGATTGACTGCTGAGAAGTTAAACATTTCTTCAAAGTCAACAACAATTGATTGCGGACTTGTGTCTTCTGATTCCCAAAATGTTGCAGCATCACCATCATTCGCATTTGATGCTGGCTGAACTTCTGATGTTGCTCCAATAGGTCTATTTAATGCTACATTTTCAGGAATAACAGTAAACACTGTTGTACCCACTATGGTGTCAGCTTTTGCTTGAACGGTAAACTCACCAATTGAATCGGCAGCAAATAATCCGGTTTGAGTTATTTCTCCACCACCTGTCACTGTCCATGCATAATCAACATTTAAAGTGTCACCATTGGTATCAAAACCTTGAGCAGCGAACTGAATTGCGCTGCCAATGTTTACTGTTTGTTCAACTGGAGTAACTGTAATTGATTTTAGTACCGGAGCTGCAACTACGGAAATTGTAAGTGTATCAGCTAAAGTACCATTGAATGCAGTAATTAAATAGTCACCTTCTTTAACGGGTGTAAATAAACCACTTGTATTAATTAGTGAATCAGCACCAATCACACCCCAAATAGGAGCGAAGGCAATTGGGTTTGAGTTAACATCAAATCCGTTTGCAGAAAGTTGCAATGAAGACTTTGCTACAATTTCCATTTTAGGAGATGATATAAGCACTGAGTTAAGCACAGCTGAACTGTGTTTATCGCCATAAGCTTCAACCTCGAATAATGAATAACCAAATTCGGTATTGCGTTCTAATCCATTTACTCTAAAGTAACGTGCTGAAGAGTACATTGGTATCGTGTCGATACGAACACCGGCTGCCATGTTTACTTGAGTTGCAATTGTTTGCCAGTTAAGATTATCCGCAGAAATGTCGATGCTGTACACTTTAGCATTTGCAGTTTCCCAATTAAGAATCAGGCTCTTAATAAGTGAAGTGTCATTAAAGTCAATGGTTAACCACTGTGCTTCACCTACAGAACTTTCCCAACGAGTTGTTACATCGTCATCATTTGCAAATATTGCACTTTGTACCGCACTTGATGCTATTGTAGTTTTACCGTAAGCCAAGTTTTCAGGTAACACATTCACCGCCGCAGTTGCTGAAATGGTGTCTTGTGTTGCAGAAATAATATAGCTTCCTTCTGTTGTAGCTAAAAATAATCCGGTAGAATCAATAGTTCCACCACCAGTTGTTGCCCAAGCCACATTTGTTTTCATTTCAAGATCGTATTGGTCAATTCCCACTACTTCAAATTGTGCCGTTCTTGCAACTCTTAGCGAAGCAATTGCAGACGTTATTTCAAGGGTTTGCAATACCGATGGTTCCGCTACATATACATTAAATGTATTGGTTGTGGTACCTACTGTTGCAGTTATTACATAGTCACCAATTTCAGTGCCTGAGAATAAACCTTCAGATGAAACAGAACCTGTTGTTTTATCAACAGACCAAACAGGAGTTACAGCAAATGGATTACTATTTTGATCGAAACCTGCAATGTTTAATTGAAGTTCATAAGTAACCGGAACGGTGTCTCTTGCTGCTGATACTGCTATAGAAGCCACATGTAAGCTATCAAGAGCATTACCACCATAAACATCGGTTTCGTAAATGGAGTAACCAAAATTAGTATTACGTTCAGTACAAGAAATTTTCAGGTACTGGGTTGTCATGTTTTTAACGATGTTATCAACACGTGGTCCAACCTCTTTATCAATAGCTTCGTAAGCCGATTGCCAGTATAAATTATCATTTGAAATTTGTACCGAATAGTTCTTAGCCGATGCTCCTTCCCAATTAATACTTACACTATCAATGTAACTTATTGCACCAAGGTCAATCACAATCCACTGTAGCTCGCTAGCTTCACTTTCCCAGCGTGTAGTTAAATTACCATCAACTGCCAGACTTGCTTCAGTTACTTCAGATGAAGCTGTTATAGATTTGTTTTTAGCAAGACTTGCTCTTGACACTTTCACATTTGAGCTACCTGCTACATCACTTGTGCTTGCAGAAATTGTAAAGTTTCCAATTTCATTCGCTCTGAACATTCCAAGAGTATCAATAATACCTCCACCGTTAGATGTCCATGTTAAATCAACAGAAACGGTATCATCGTATTGGTCAACAGCAATTGCTGAATACTGAATTGAATCGCCAACGCGAATGGCTTGATCTTGAGGATCGATTGTTATGGTTGAAATAACCGATGCGGCTCTAACTTCAATATCAACCGTTTTGTTAATAGCCCCTTGAGTTGCAGTAACTGTAAATGTACCTTCTGCTGTAGCAGTAAACATACCTGTAGTGCTAATAGAAGCATCAGAATTATTTACTGTCCAGATTGGAGCAAATGCAAAAGGATTGTCATCTGCATCAAAACCATTTGCTATAAATTGTATTGGTGCATTTACTTTTGCAATTTCATTGTTGAATAAAACCTCCATAGAATTAAGTGCTACAGTTCCCGGTAAATCTTCACCACGAACGGTAACCTCAAATATAGAGTATCCGTAAGGAATAGTACGTTCTGTACCAAGAACTCTCAAATATTGAGCCGATGCTACTTGATCAATAGAATCGATTCTTGCACCCTCAGTCATATTTTGTTGCTTAACGATTGTTTGCCAATTGCTATTATCAGCCGAAATATCAAGGGTATAGTTTTCAGCATTTGCAGCTTCCCAGTTGATAATAACATCAGTAACTTTATGCATAGCACCCATATCCATCACAATCCATTGAGGATCGGTTTGGGCACTTTCCCAACGGGAAGCTGAATTACCATCAACTGCATTGCTTGCAGGCTGAACTTCTGATGAAGCCGTAATTGCTTTATTTAACACAAGGTTTTCAGGTACAATGGTAACTGTACTTTGTGTTGATATACCATTTGATTCAACGGTGATGGTAAATACCCCTTCACTTGTTGCTACAAATTGTCCATCATTGTTTATAGTACCGCCACCAGTTGTGCTATAAGCAGGAGTAATGCCAATTGAATCGCTATATTGGTCTAAACCTTTGGCTACAAAGTTAATGGTATCAGTAACTTGAATACTTGCTACTGTAGGTGTTAAGTTAATAGTTGTTAAAGCAGGTAAAGCCTGAACAGTTATTTCAATGGTGTTGCTAATAGTACCATCGGTAGCTGTAATGGTAAATGTGCCGGCTGTTGTCGATGTAAATACTCCATTGGTTGATACTGTTCCACCCGTACTTGTATAAGTAGGAGCAACGGCAAATGCTTCCGCATCACCATCAGTACCTGAAACGGTAATTTGAGTTTCGTCGCCAACAAATAGGGTAGTGGCTTCTGCTTGTAAAACTATAGTTGCTAAAGCTTTTCCGGCCGGAATGGTTTCACCCAATACCTGGAATTCATTCAATTTATAACCGGCGGTTCCATTTCTTGAAATACCTGTAACACGAACGTGTTTTGCTGTTGCAACCAAGTTAATTTCGTCTAGACGCAGTTCATCAACCTTGCCTATTTGTTCCGAAATGGTAACCCAGTTTAAACCATCGGCTGATATTTCAATATCATAGTCTAATGCACCTGATAGCCAATTTAAATTAGCCTGAGACAAATAAAGCATAGTGCCTAAATTAACAGTAATGTTTTCATCATCAGTAGCATTACTTTCCCAGTAGCTTATAATATCATTATCTATGGCATTTGATGCGGCTGTAATTTCACTACTAGCTGATGCAGTTCCGCTTAAAGCAAGGTTTTCCTGAATTACATATATCTCAGTTAATCCTGATAAATTGCCAGTAGTTGGAGAAACGCTTGTAGAAGTAGCCGTAATAAAATGTGTTCCAAGGGAGCTCGCAGAAAATAATCCATTAGCATCAATGCTTCCACCACCACTTGTTGACCAATCATAGCCTGCTACATATTCTTCTTCAAATTGATCATAACCTTGTACCGAATAATCAATTGTTTGCCCAATGTTTACAGAGTTGTTTTTTGGGGTTACATCAACTCTGTTTAAACGTGCATTAGTTTCAGAGGTTATGTTAATGGTATTTTGAATACCACCATCGTTAGCAGTAACCGTATACACATTAACTGCTGATGCATTAAATATACCACTGACTGAAATGGTAGCCTCTACCGGATCAACTGACCATGTTGGTGCAGTAGCAAATGGTACATCATCCTGATCAAAACCATGAGCTTCAATTTGAAGGTCTTTAGCCACCTGAACAACTGTTTTAGGCGAAACAACATTAAGTGTTGTAAGTACTTTACCGGCAGGTAAGTCTTGTCCGTATATTTCAAATTCATTCAAAAGAATACCAATTGTACCATTTTTAGCACGTACCAATAAGCGTACATATTGAGCGCAAGCTTCAAAAGGAATAATGCTAATACTTGCACCTACAGCATTGTTAGCCTCTTGGTGTAATGTATGCCAGCTTGTACCATCGGCAGAAATTGCCAAGGTGTATGATTTTGCTGATTCTGCACCCCAGTTAAGTTTAACTTTAGAAAGTAATTTAACAGCTGCTAAATCAACATAAATATATTGCGAATCGGCAGCAGCACATTCCCAGGCAGTATTTGCATCCCCATCAACTGCATTAGCAGCGCTTTGAACTGCTGCAGGTGAGGCTGTAACAGTATTGCCTACAGCAATATTACCTGGAAGTACCGTAATATTGGCTGTAACGGAAATTGCCCCTTCGTTCACGGTTAAAATATAATCGCCAATAGTTGTAGCACTAAATAAACCACTTGAGTTTACAGTTCCTCCACCATCAACTGCATAAGAAAATGTAGCTGCAATTTCATTGCTAAACTGATCGTAGCCGGTTGCAGTAAATTGCTGTGTAGTACCCGCATCAACATTAGCAGGATCGGGCGAAATTGTAATAGTCGTTAATTCGGGTCCTTTTACTTGAATATCAATAGTATTTGAAACCGCACCATCTGTTGCAGTTACCGTGTATGTACCTTCAATATCGCTGGTAAAAATACCATCCGTTGAAACTATAGCATCGGTGCTATTTACAGTCCATGTTGGAGCTGTAGCATAGGGATCGGCGCTTGCATCAAAACCATTTGAATATAATGGAACAGATTCGGTTATATTAATGGTTGTAGCATCAGCACCAACAGTTAATGAAGCTAATGAAGATGTGTTTGCAACACCTAAAGTTTCAAATTCATATAAAGAATATCCATAAGGGATAGTACGTGCTGTACCATGCATTCTTACATAGCGAGCTGATGCTGCTTCAGTAATATAATCAATTCTTGCTCCTGCCGCCATTCCGGTAGCAGTATAAATAGTTTGCCAATTTGAAGCGTCACCCGAAATAGAAAGTGTATAATCTTCAGCATTTGCACCTTCCCAATTCAAAATAAAATCCGATAGTGTATAGGTGGCTCCTAAATCAATATAAATCCATTGAGGATCACCAATAGCACTTTCCCAACGCGTTCCTGCCAAACCATCAATAGCCCAGGCAGCAGTTTGAATAGCAGATGAAGCTAGGGCTGTTTTTCCAACTGCCACATTTTCTGGTTTTACGGTAGCTGTTGCTGTACCGTCTATTCCACTTTGTGATGCAGTAACAGTGTAATCGCCTAAGGTAGTTGCGCTAAACAAGCCATCGGTATCAATGGTACCCCCGCCATTTACACTCCAAGTAACTGATGTTGGCATGGTTAAACCGTCTTCATCGTAAGCCTGAGCGCTAAATTGGTAATCGTTGCCAATTATTACATTAGCTGTTGATGGTGAAACCACCACACTTCCTAAAACTTGAGCAGAAGTTGCAGTAATGCTTAATGAATTACTTGTTACACCGCCTTCAGATACTGAGACCGTATATGTTCCTGCAGCTGTTGCTGAAAAATTTCCATCGGCATCAACTGAACCTGTTGTAGGACTTACATTCCATGTGGGGTCTACTGCATATGGATTTGAGCTACCATCGAATCCTTCAAGTGAGAGTTGTAGATCAGCATTGGCAGGAACGCTTGTTGCATCAGAGCTTATATTAATGGAATTTACAGTAATTGCTCCATTTACAGCGCCGTAGGCAACCATCTCCCATATTTTATAGCCCCAAGCAGAATCGCGTGGAACAATAGAGTGTATTCTTATATAACGAGCACTTGCATTCGTAATAAAGTTATCGGTACGGCCTTCTGGAGCCCCATTTAACAAAGAATCAATATTTTGCCAAATACTTCCATCAGCTGAAATATCAACCCCATATTTGGTTGCACATGCACCTTCCCAGTAAACACTGAGATCAGTTACGTAAGTTAAAGAACCTAAATCTCCATATATCCACTGATGTGAATTTCCATCTCCAACCCACATGCTGCCGTAGTTCTTATCAATAGCACCAGCAGCAGCTCCATCTGATGCTGAAGCTGATGTGAATGTTAATTCTGGTTCGGTTACTGTTATATCAATGGTGTTTGATATAGCCCCATCGGTAGCTGTAATGGTATAAACGCCCGCCGTAGTTGCAGCAAATACTCCTGAAGCAACGGTGCCTCCTGAAGTAGACCATGTTGGGCTTGTTGCCATAGCATAACCATCTTGGTCGTAACCAATGGCTGTAATAGTGGCATCGCTATTAATTGGTAATCTGGTTTTATCAGCTGTAAGTCCAATAGATGTAAGGGTACTTACCTGTCCAACCGGACTACCGTATAATTCAAGTTCCCAAATTGAATATCCATAAGTTAAGTTTCGCGCTGTTCCGTACACTCTTACATACGAAGCATCTCCACTGATTGTTAAATCATCGGTTCTAGCCATGTTCGGCATGTTGGTTTGGGTTGATATTGTTGTCCAGCTTGTACCATCATTTGAAATATCGATGGTATAATCTTTGGCATTTGCTCCTTCCCAGTCAATAACAATGCGTGAAAGTGTATACTCTTTGTCGAGTTCAATCACAATCCATTGAGGGTCGGAAGAAGCACTTTCCCAGCGGGTTGCGTTATTTCCATCAATGGCCAAGCTTGCAGTTCCCGAAGATGCAGTGGCCGATACAAGTGTTTGCCCAATTGCTGAATTTCCCCAACAAAGGGAAAGAAAAACAAGAAGCATAAAAACTTTTTGTAGTTGTTTTTTCATAATTTCTAATAGTTATTTGTTAATAATGAATTTAGAGTACGATGTTATATTAGTTTGCTTAATTTCAATGATGTACAGGCCTTTAGGTAAATTATTGGTGGCTATTTGTAAATGCTTTGATTGGTCATGTTTTTTGAAGTGAACTGTACCAAACAAGTCTATTATTTGAAGCTCATAAAACAATTCACTGCTCGTGATTTCAATATGTACATAGTCGCGTGCCGGATTTGGATACAATTGAATTGTTGTTTTTGATTTTGCTTCAATAATGGTTCCTGAGTTTGAACCTTCAACTGTTACAGTTGTTGATTGAACCTTAGCGCCAATACTTGCAAAAATAGTGAAACTGCCTGGTGTTGAATCCGATAAGAATAAACCATCCTCACTTATTGTTCCTCCGCCATTTGCACTCCAATCGAAATCGGTTTCAATAAAGTTTTGATTTTCATCAAAGGCTTCAGCACTATACTGGATGGATTCTCCGGATTTAATAAGTAAATCTTCAGGGCTTAGACTAATGCTGGCAATACTTGCATCGGCACTTATATTTACTATTACGCTGCTTACAATTGTGTCAAACGAAGCTGTAAGCAAATAGCTGCCTTCTTCGGAACCGGCAACAAACAAACCTGTTTGGTTAATGGTATTATTGCCCTCTACATTCCAAACAGGTGTTGCATCAAATTTTGTTCCGAATTGGTCGGTACATTTGGCCGTAAACAGCAAGCTGTCACCTGGTACTAATAATGCATTGTTTGGACTAATAGAAATATTGCTCAATATCGGATTTTCAATCACTATACCCGAAGCATACACCTCAAAATCAAAGAAAGAATATCCATAGTCAGTAGCACGTTCTGTCCCCAAAAATTTAACAAATTTGGCTTCTCCAGTTACTTCAATTAGGTCTTCGCCACCATCGCTGTTGCCTTTGGAATAAACGGTAGACCAATCAACTTCATTTTTAGAGAATTGTATCTTGTAAGCTTTACCAAAGGCACCTTCCCAATTTATTCGTATTTTATATATTTCATAGGTGTTTTCTAAATCCACAACAAACCACTGAGGGTCTTCCCATTTACTACTCCATCGGGTATCCGATTTACCATC
The DNA here is from genome assembly GCA_027858735.1 of Salinivirgaceae bacterium. Taxonomy (GTDB): domain Bacteria; phylum Bacteroidota; class Bacteroidia; order Bacteroidales; family SZUA-534; genus GH45. Next base: position 32,514 of record JAQICC010000052.1, on the reverse strand, counting down.
AACGGCATTCTCAGCACCTGTTCCATCGTTTTCGGCTGACGAGGCCTTCGTCTGTTTCCCTTGCGCAACATCAACTTCGGCAATGTTTTTAATGGAAATGAAAGCAGTATCGGTTAATTTGTTAGAATTTGCAAAAACCATATAATCACCTGTAGTTTCAGCAATAAACCAGCCCTTATTATCAATGGTTCCACCGCCTGATACTGTCCAGGTAATTTCGCCAAAAATATTAGCTCCAAATTGATCGTAGCAATCTGCTTCAAAAGAATGGGCAACTCCCATAATTACAGGAAAGCGTTTGGCGGTATCTGAATCAACGGTAAAGCTAATAGCAGCAACCTTCGGGCTTTCTTCAACATAAATATCGGCATTGGCAGAAACCGTACCTTTCGATGCTACAATCTTCATTATTCCGCCATCACTAGGAGTAAATAAACCTTTAGCATCGAAAGTACCAGCACCCAAAACACTCCACTCTGGTTTTGTAGCCATTTCTTTACCATATTGATCCATTCCAACAGCTGTGTATTGTAGAGTTTCATTATCTATAATGCTAGCCCATTCAGGTGTAATACTTAAAGCACTTAAAACCGATTCGCCTTCGGACAATGGAGTGCCGTAAACTTCAATTTCGAATAATGAATAACCATATTCCATGGCACGAGCCAAACCTTTTAGAATTACATACCTGCCTGAAGTGTTTGCTTTTATAGCATCTAAGCCACCATCGCTATTATTGTTGGTGTGGTACGGTTCTTGGTTCTCCCATGTTGAAATATCATTGGTAATGTAAACTTCATATTTTTTACCAAATGACGCTTCCCAATAAAGGTTAACTAACGAAATATTGTAAGTTTTTCCTAAATCAATGCTAAGCCATTGAGGATCGGAAAAACCACTTGCCCAACGTGTTGTTAAATCGCCATCGTTAATGTATTCAGTAGGTGTGCCTACATTTTCTTCTGATGATGAAGCCGCTTCTTTTAAGAATGCCACATTGGTGAGAGGCAAGCGCACCTCAATTTGCATACTGGTTGATACCTTACCCGATCTTACTGTAATAGTATAAGGGCCACCAATGGTTTCAGCTGTAAATTCACCTTTTTCGTTAATACTGCCACCATTGTCTATACTCCATGCTATGTTCCCTTCAATTGGGTCGTTGTATTGATCGAATGCAGAGTAGGATAAAACAAGGGTTTGACCAATATGAATGAATGATTCGCTATTGTTGATCTTTAGACTGCTCAAAACAGGCTTATCATTTACCCTCATTTTTAACAATGATGAAACTGAACCTGATGTTGCAGTAATGGTATAGTCACCTTTTTGTGAGGCACTAAACATACCACTGCTTGAAATAGTAGCCGACCCGCTTGCAGTAAATGCTATAGAAGTATTAATAGAAGCACCGTATTGATCAAGAGCAGTAGCTGTAATTTGCATAGAACTGCCGGGTTCAATGGTTTTGCTGCTTGCCGATAGTGATATTTGTGTTAGTTTCGCGTTAAGCTTATGTACGGTAAGCTTTTTAGACGGAATTTTGATCTCATATAATTTATTGGAACCTTCAAAAACGGAACATAGTTGTTCTTCATTTTTTGCATTGTAAACCACAACTGCAGTATCGTTTGTTGTTGGATTTACATAAACTGTTGAAGAAGGAATATTTGTATGTAAATTCCATTGAATTTCGCCTAAATAACGGTGTGCATGTGTATAATAATATGAAATTCCACCAGTGTAATTATCGCGAGCTGTAGGACTATTATTATCCCAAAGCGTGTTAAATAGACGAGCAGCAGAATCGGCGTCGAATATTTGAAGGTAACTCAATAAAACATTGCCTAATCCACTTTCGTTGCCTAAATCAGTATCCCAGCCGCCTATTTCTTTGCTTTCCCACATTTGGGTGTAATCCCAACGAGCAAATTCAGTATCCTGATACAGGTATTTTAACGATGTTGAAATAGGTAACCATTGGATGGAGTGCATCCAAACAGGATCACCCGAAAACCAAGTCCACCAACCAATACCACGACCGGTAATGTTGCTGTTGTATGGGCGCGTATACTTAGTGTAATCAATATTTTCTTTTGAAAGATCGAACCAGTATTCTTGAGTTCCAAGCGATTCCAAGGTATAACCAAATATAGCAGCGTCGCGCATTTCTTTGTCATCTAATGATAATGCAAGAGTGTACATACCTCCCCAACCTTGCATGGCTTCTGAAGTTGATTCTTGTCCGTTACCATTCCATGCATCACCAACACCACCTGCCCATGAGTGACCTTCCCAAATATCGAAGGTGCGAAAGAAAGGAGCTGTGTTATCTCTGTTCCAGTTTGCATATTGCTTTACCACATGCTTGGCCATTGGGCCAAAATCTTGTTTAAATTCATCATCAAACATGGCTAAAATACCCGAAGCATAGGCAAAGTAACCATAGTGGAAATGCAGGTCGTTAAACTCGTCCGATCCGTAGGATGCATTTAAACCAAGCAAGGTTTTCCATCGTTCATGGTAGGCAAAATAATGTTCTTGTTCGCCCGGTGTAAAAGTGTACCAGTCACTAAGGCTCTCGTGTAATTTGTTTTTGAATATGTTAAATGATTGAGTGTCTTGCAATTGCTCAGCAAAGGTCATGTATTGGCTGTAATAAAGTAAGTCTTTTCCACCCCAATAAGTATCGCCACCATAGCCCGATTTGCCCGCATAGTTCTTAACCATTAGCTTTAACTTGTCTTTGCTATATAGGGCATCGTTTTCTAGTTCGGGCGCTGGCATATACGGCAAAAGCCCATTAAATGGAAAGATGATTTCAAAAGTATTTCCAATAGCACATTTCATATTACCGCGTGCTGTTAAGTATTCAGCATCGGTAAAATCGAAATTTACTTTGCTTGTCCTATAATGATGAGGAATCCAGCCCTGAATGGTTTGCAAAGAACTTTCTCCTTTTAAGTTTTCTGTTGTAAGATTCCAGGTTGTTTTTAGTTCTGATTTGTTTTCGTTGTAATTCCAACTTACCTTGCTGTCGCGAGGTATAGCATAAGCATACATCGAAAAACTTTCGAGTTGATCATTGTTAGGAAGGGCACCTAAAACTATAAAAGCTGCGTTGAGGTTGTTAAATCTTACTTTAAATGTGGCGCCTTCTTTTTCAATAATTGATAATTCAGGTAGAAATAAACCGTAGGTATCACCATTAACTTCAATGCCTACATAACTATTTGCGTATGGAAGGTTTACTTCAGTACCATTTTTATTAAAAAAAGTAGGGGTTTCAGAAAATTTTAATTCGGCCTCAAGATTGGTATATTCCACCCAAACAAATGGTATGCCATGGGCCATTGTAACGGCCATGTTAGCATCTTGTTGTTCATTTTCCAGAACAAAATCCACGGTCCAATCACCCCAACGGCGTGCTTTAGCATCTACTGCGGTAAACTTGCTTGCATTTATGTTAACAGAGCTGTTCGATTCTACCGAAGTACCATCGTAGTTCCATTTTGTAGGGAATTCTACATAAATGCCATTGCTTTGTGCCTTTACCATTAATGGATGCGCAAACATATTCCCTGCATACTGATGAAATATTAAATCGGTCCACCAATCGTTGGTTGGTATGGCACGGGTGTTGGTATCAACAACATAAACAGGTCTGGTTTTCATTACTTGTGATTTGTCGCCCCAGCTTTCCGGGCCTTCAAGAAAAGGATTTGCCGCTTCGTACAAGGGTACATATTCAGCATAACTGGCTTTGCCCATTTGAATGGTACTTTGGGGAAAAGCCAAATTGTTGACAAGCAATAAGCTTAATGAAATGAATAAACTAAAGTAAATTTTCTGCATAATTTATTATAAAAGTGTAAGCTTAAATTGAAGTGATAGAACCAATGGATATCCATTGGTCTATCATGCTTCAATTCTTAGCGATTTATTTATTTATTATTTTTTGTGTGTGAATGTTTGAATCACATTCTACTTGTAAAAAGTAAACGCCTTGTGATAAAGTGCTTAAATCCAGACTGATTTTGTTTTTATGTTGATTTTGTTTTGCTGTGTAAACCAAGCTACCATCAATATTAAAAATGTTAACATTAGTAATTGGAGATTCGGTTTCAATATTTAAAAGATTGACAAAAGGATTAGGATAAATGGAAAACTGATCGCTCAATTTATTATTTATCTGGGCAAGCTCGCCTGCTTTTGCAGAATTGGCTTCCAACTCAAACCAGTTTATATTAAATCCTCCGCTTTGAGCATACAATTGAATGGTTTGTGAACCTTCTGTTAGCATAACGCTAGTTGAAAGTGTTTGCCATGTTTGCCAGCTACCGGTTGCATCAATAGCAGTAGAGGCAAGAGTTTGGTTGCTTACTTCAAAATTTAAAACTCCAGTACCCGGAGCACTTGCAATGCGATAACTTACGTTGTATAATCCACTTGATGGAACATTTACGGTATAATTCATCCAATCACCTGCGTCAATCCATCCTACATTATCACCACCTCCGGCATCAGATGTAGCTTCAAGCTGAATACCATTCATTAAGGTATAATCTTCTGCCTCTATGTGAATGGCATCAATTGGGTTATCATCTAATGAACCATAAATTTCAAGTTCATAAATAGAATATCCCCAAGGAGTTGCTCTTTGCTGTCCTAGAATTCTTACATAACGGCCAACTGCATTTAGACTAGTAAACTCATTAATATTGTTTGTATTTCCTGTTTGCGATGCAATGGTGTTCCATGTACTTGCGTTGTTCGATACTTGAACAAGGTAATTGCTTGCCATGGCAGTTTCCCAGGTAATTTTAACCGATTCAATATTGGCATCTGCACTGAGGTCAACATAAATCCATTCATCATCGGTATATTGACTCGACCAACGGGTTATAGCACTACCATCAACGGCATTGTTTCCTGATAAACCTGCATTTTCTATGGAAGAAACAAAAACGGATTTGTTCAATGCTAGATTTGTTACCGGATTTGAATTATCAGAAGCCACCTCGCCACAAACTGTAAGCTCATAAATTGTGTATGCCCATGGAGATGAAGGTTCTGTAATATATAGACGAACATAACGATAAGCTTCAGTAAAATCATTTACAATATCAGTTCTTTCACCATAAGCTAAACCGCTTAAATCAGAAATTACAGTCCAATTTATACTGTCATTTGATCCTTCAATGCTATAAGCTGAAGCACTTGCAGTTTCCCAGCTAATGCTTATTTCACTTATGGCGCATTTTGTTCCTAAATCGAGAATAAAATAACATGGATCGGTAGATTCTGCGCTCCAACGTGTACCCATGCTGCCATCAACAGCAGCAGAAGCTGATGCATTGCCCGATGTAGCAAATACATCGCTAGTTAAATTGTAACAACCTGCAGGCTTTTGACCGTTTGTAGGTAATTCAGGATAAGTATACATGCTTTTAGCCGGTACAGAGAAAGAAGCAACAACTCCGCCTGATAAATTATAAATATTACATGTTTGTGTACTTGTTGATGAGTTGTAAACCACTGCATGGCTAAAAGCTCCATTGTTTTCAAAAACGCTACTTGCAGGAAAATTGCTATAATAATTGAATGAAAAGGCGCCTAAGTTTTGAATAGCATGGGTATAAAAGTAGGTTAACCCCGATACTTCATAATCCATAATGTACGAAGTATCTGTTTCAGACAAAGCAAGGTTTGTACTCATAAAATCAGCTACATATTCAGGATCGGATAGTAATTTAAAACCTAAAGCAACATGAGCCCAATCATCGCCAAAATCAATTTCATTAGCATGGCCATCGGTTTCTAAGGCTTCACTCATCATGTCGTTGTATTCCTTGTTTGCCCATGTTTTGTTTTCGGCCATATATTTAAAGCCCGGGCAAATAGGTAAATACTGAATTCCGTGAATATGAACAGGACTAGCACTAAAGTAAGTACCGTAAGAGTATCCACCGTTCCATAAAATTCCCACAATATCGTGAGGGTAGGCTTCAGGCAAGTTTTCCTGATCCCAATCAAACCAATATTCCATAGTGGCAGCAGCCTCGCTCACATAACCAAAGGCACCGGCATCACGCATAGCATCATCGCCCATAACTTCGCCCAATAAAAACATACCAACCCACGATTGCATAGCTTCAGATGTCGATTCCTGATTATTACCACCACCTGAAGAGGTACCACCAGCATAAGAATGACCAATCCATGGATCGAAAGTTCTAAAGTAGGGAAGGAAGCTGTCGTCGCGTTCCCAATTTGCATATTGTTGGGTAACTAAACGAAGCATATCGCCATATTCAGCTAAGAAATTATCATCGAGCATTCCGTATAAGCCTGCTGCATGAATTAAATAGCCATAATGAAAATGATTATCCGTAAACTGGGCAGAACCATAACTTTGATCAAAACCAATAAGTGCTTTCCAACGGTCGTAGTGTGCAAAGTAATGAGCCGTTTCTCCACTTGTATAAGTAAGCCAATCTACCAAGGCTTCGCGAGTTTTGGCCAATAGTTTTTCGTACGATTGATGGTTTAGCTCTTTGGCTAGTAAGGTATATTTGGCCAAATTAACCAAATCTTTTCCACCCCAATAGGTATCGCCACCATAACTGTTTTTTGCTGATGCAAAATCAGATACAAACTTGTATAAAACATTGGCATCATAGCCATTTGCATCAGCGGCATTTAAGTAAGGAGCAGTAAAACTTGGTAAGATACCTCCAAATTTATAGCTGAAAGAGAATGATGTGCCAAAAGCTGTTTTTAGTGTACCCCGAGCCGAAACATAATCACGTCCGCTATAGCTTACATTCGATGATGTGGTGTTTTTGTATTGATGAGGTATAAATCCTTGAACGGTGTTTCCGTTTGCCTGACCATTCAGGTTTTGTGTGGTAATGTTCCACGTAGTATTCATTTTACCACCAGTAACATCATAACTGTAATCCACTTTAGTATCAACAGGTTTGTTATGCGCATAGTTTTCATACACATTTAAATCGCTCATGCTTTTAAGTGCCGATACCACAAAATGGTTGTTACCATTCATGCTTATCACCAACTTTTCTTCTGCACTTGTTTCCGAAGCCCAGCGGGTTCCAGTATTGCCATCAATTGCTAATGCAGGGGTGAAGCCTGTTTGTGTTGACGAAGCTAATGCGGTTTTATTTATAGAAACATTGGTAAGCCCACTGTAAATTTCAACTTCAAATAGCGAATAAGCGTAAATAGTTCCCTGTTCGGTTAATAATATGCGAACATAACGGCCATTTCCCGATAAAGCAAGGTTGTCTGTGCCGCCATTACCATTAGTTACCGTTTGAATTGTTGTCCAATTTGTGTTGTCATTCGATACTTGTATTTGATAACCGGAAGCAAATGCTGTTTCCCACAATAAATTAATTGATGATAAAGCATAATTTGCACCTAAGTCAACTGTTAAATATTGCAGCCCTGTTACATTGGCAGTTGCTTCATCGCCTAAATGAATTCCAAATAGTCTTCCTTCCGAGGATAAAATAAATGATTCCCCTGAGGTTACAGGAAAAGTTACAGCATCGCCATTGCTGGTAAAATAACTTGCACCTGCGCTGGCTGTAATAATTGGATTTATACCCTCTGTTTCAATATAAGTGAAGGGAATACCATGAGCCATAGTAACGGTCATGTTAGATTCCGAACTTGCATCTGGCAATTGCATTTCTACCAACCAGTCGGACCAATCGGAAGCAATGGCTTTATCTGGAGTATAGCCTTCAGCCTTTATTTTAATGCCTTCCCCACGGTCTAAATTAGAACCCGATGCATTAAAACCGTTCGGATATTGAATGTTTAATCCTTCAGCAGTAGGTTGCATTACTAAGGGGTAGGCAAATAAAAGGCCTCCATATTGTTCTACCAAAATATTGGTCCACCAATCGTTGGTAGGAATGGGGCGTGATTCACCATCGGCAACATAAATTGTATTGTTATAAACAAAGTCGTAATCGTTATAATAAGTAACACCTTCCCATTCAAACTCAAGCTCCTCGGCCGGAGGAAAAGATGCGTAACTACCTGAGCCCACAGTAATAGGAGTTTGTGCATACGTTTGAATTGATGTCGCCAAAAAAAGAAAAACAAGGTTTTTCAAAAGATTATAGTTTAATAAATTTTTCATTCTTTTAAGATTTGTGCGCATATTGAGATTGCGTTCGTTCTTCTTCAAATCGTTCGTCACAGCATTTATCTCAGTCATGTGCTGTTTCATAATTGTATTGTTTTGGTTGAATGATTAATGAGTTTGCTGTATTGCCCATAGCTTGTCGATACTGTTAATAGTAAATCGTCGTTGCTCATATGCTTAGGTAACTCAATAGAAAAGGAGTTTTTTGATAAGTAAATGAAAATGTCTTTTTCGAAAACAGCTTTACCTGATAGATTAAATAATGCAATATTATTTAAAATAAATCCGCCGTACTTAAAATTTAGCATTTTCAAGCTAACCCTATTTTTTTTAGTAATTCTTTCCATTTACACCTCCATTTTTTGATATTCGATTATATTCCCGGTTATAAATTTTCAGCGATTGCTTTATGCATAAAGTCATTTAAGAATCATGTAAAAAAACATGAATCTCTTTTTATAATCACTTGAATACAAATGTGAGAGGATTGGATAAGGAAAGCTAATTAAGGGGTACTCTTAAACCTACTTTAACCTACGTTAAAACTACGTTTTGTTAAAAGTAAAATTGATTTAAAGATTGTTGTGTAGTGTATTAAAAGGATATTACAAAATTTGTTAAATTATCATTGGAATCTAATTCAACTCTTTTCCTAATTCTGTATTTGGCATTTTCTACACCACGAATAGTCATATTTAATAATTGAGCTATTTCTTTAGTGCTAAGATTCATTCTTAGATAAGCACAAAACTTTAAATCTTTTGGAGTAAGTTCAGGATAGGTTGCTTTAAAGCGTTTTATAAAGTTATTATGGGCTTGATTAAATCGGTATTCAAAATTCTCCCAGTTATCGTCTTCCAATTCGTTTTCAATAAAAGCAAGTACTTTTGTAAGTTTTTTGCTTACTTTATCGGCTGCAATTGGAGTAAGCTCCGATAGTTTTTGTTTAATCTCTGAAATACGCTCGTTTTTGTAAATAACATTTGATGCTAATGAAGCTAATTCGGTACTTTTTGTTAGAAGCTCATTTTTTAATTTTTCTTCACTGTGCTTAGCTTCTTGTAGTTCTCTTTTCTTCAATTGTTCTTCAATAAAAACGGTTTTCTCTTTTTGTAACTGTATACCACGTAATTTAAATATGAGTATAATAAAACCAATAAATAACAGTGCGTATATAATATACGCCCAGGTTTCTCTGTACCATGGAGGAAGTATGGTTAATGTAAAAGTAGTTTCATTACTTTCTATATTATATATGTTCTTTGCTTTTAATCGAAAGGTGTACTCCCCCTCAGGTAAATTTGTGTATTCTTTATGGTTCTCCGCTCCCCATTCCGACCAATTTTTATCAAAACCTTCAAGGTAATAGCTAAATGTAAGATTTTTAATGTTTTCATAAAAACTAGCCGAAAATCTAAAAATAATATTGTTATAAATATATTCAATTTTTGGATTTTGGTTTATAACTGTATCGCATAAGAATTCGTAACGGTCGTCGTAAATAATGGAATTGTTAATTGGGCATTCTACCCTGCGCAATAAGGAATTGAATGCCTTATTGTAGTCGTTTTTAATACTTGCATTATAATAAATTAAGTCTTGCTTTGTTCCAATTATACCATCGCTATTGGGCAAGAACCAAAAATTCTCAAATCCGGGAATATAATATTCTGCAAGTTTATTGAAGTGTGATGATGCAACCGAATAAGAACCATCTGCATATTTTTCTATATAACCAGTTTCATCACCATATATGTACCATGTTTTCTGCTTGTTCTGTTTTAAGTATCTTACATGTTCACTTGTACCAACTTTTGAACCGTAAAAAGGATGAATAATCATAGAGTCGGCAATGTCATCATATTTATAAAACCCATATTGAGAAGTGAAGACAAGCTCGTTATTAATTTTGTAAACACCTGTGTAAATACTTGAAGGAAATCCCTTTTGTATATCGTAAAATGAAATTTTCTCGATACTATCTAATTTGTTATTTATTTTTAATTTAAAGGTTCCTTTGTAGCCATGGCTTGTCCAAATATTTCCAAGGTTGTCTTGTTCCATAACTCGAGTTGATTCGTTAAAACCTTTTAAGTTAGAATGGAAAAACCAGTTATTGTTAATTTTTTTTAGTAGAACTAAACCTGTATAAGTGCCTCCTAAATATAAGTTTTTATGGTTAGAAAATTTCTGAAGTAGCCAAGCTCCTTCTGTCTTTGCAATAAGCTTAGTTTTATTATTTAATAGTTGGTAAAATCCAATCTCAGTTGAAATTATTAATTCGTCATCAATAATTTGTAAGTTCCAGATTATATCAGGAAGCCCTTCCTGTCTCTTGAAAGTTGCAGATTTATCAAGACTTTTGGTCAATTCACTCCATTCCGAATAATAGAGTCCATGATGGGTAGCCACATATAATTTATTATTAAAGCGCAATGATGCATAGGTAGCATGTTCTTCATCTTTATTAATATGTATTACACTAAAAGGGGAAGATGTTTCAATAAAATCAACACCATTTGAGCCTAACCATAAATTTCCCGATTTATCACTAAATAGGCTACTGGCTGCATTGCTTTGCAAACCATTATATTTATGTAAAAAGTTAAGCAATTTGCCATTTGAATCAATAAATAAAATGCCATTTTGAATTGTAGTTAAAATGAAATTGCCATTTTTAAGCAATAATCCTTTATTCAGTTGAAAATTTTTAAGGGGTATTATCCCTTTAATGGAAAATGGATTTATTGAAAACTTATTGGCAATAAAAAGTCCATTGAATTTGGTACCAATTAAAAAGTCGGAATTTCCATGGGGCAACATAAATGAAACTTCTTTATCGGAAAAATAGTCTAAGAAAGGAACCTTTGATAGATTGCCATCATCTAGCTTGTACAATCCATTGTGAGCTTGAATATAAACAGTGTCTCTAACCAAAAACGATTCCTTGCTTAACTCTTTAAAATCAATTACCTGAATGGTATCGTTACTGTATATATAGGTTGCATCCCATGAATGAAAGACAATTCCTTGAGAGGTAACATGGGTTTGCCAAACATCACCAAAATTCCGATACTTTTCAGGAATTTTATCTATTAGCGATTTAAAAATTAATTTATATTCATCATGATAGTCTAAATATCCAAAATCGCCTTGAGCCCCAGCATATAATCTATCATTGTTATCAATAGCTAAAGATTTAACATTGGATCCATTGGTAGCATTTTGTATTATGGTCCAATTTGAACCGTCAAATTCAAGTATACCGTAGTCATTTGCCAGGTATATTATGCCGCGACTATCTTGCACTATGGAATGGTTTTGACTTGATATTCCAATTTCGTTTTTTGTATAATTGGTAATAAATGGAATACCAAACATGGTATTTTGGGCGCCTAGATTGAAAAATAAACACCATAGGTAAATAAGCAGCACGATTTTTTTGCTCTTAGCTGATTTATTGTAGTATAATTTTAAAACTTGCCCTTTCCCCATATTATCAATAAAAGTAACATGTATTTTTAATTATGCAAACAACAAAAAAGGTTTCATGAAAAATATAGACTAGCCTATATTTTTCATGAAACCTTAATTATTAATTTACACGATTTATCTTATAAATATCACAAACAATATTTAATTATCAACCATAACCTTCATTTGATAATAAGATTTCCCATCTAGTTTTAAGTTCACAATGTGCAACCCTCTTTTTAAATCTTCGTTTCCTTTGTTATAGTAAACTTTATAATTGCCTTTATCAACGTAGGAGCTTTCAATAATACTAACGACTTTTCCGGTAATATCAATAATTTCAATTCCAAGCATACCTGATTTTGGCATGTTTAAGTCAATAATAAATTCATTAACCATTGGGTTAGGGTAAAGGTTTGCTTTGAATTGAAATGAATTAAATTCTTGAATATCTTCAATGTCAGTTACGTCATAATAAATATCATCAATATTATCATCAATCCAGACAACTCGGTCAGAAATCCAGTTTTTAATATACACTATTTCTTCATCGTAATTTGGAACAGTATAGTAGGGAAAGAACAAACCCTTATCGACCACAGGCCAAACTTCATAATTTCTTTTGAGCGGCTGTTCCAATTCCTGAGCCAGTTCATCAATTTGTGCAAAAAGAGAATCGGTACTCAAAAAACTTTCTCTTAACTCAAACCATCGGTATTTAAAGGAATCTACTAACAGTGGATCTTGAAATAATCGTAAAATATGAAATACATTACTACCGGGGTATGCGAATTGCCAGCCGTCTGTTTTAAAACCGTCTTGCCAAATTGAATTACCAAAACATAAATCAAAATCCCAAAGTGGTCCATATTTTAAGCGTGGGTCTCGATCGTCCTTATCCTTATGGAAAAAGGTACTAAAGCGATAAGCATCGCAATTCTTTCCCAATTCTGAAATAATCATATAATCAATAAGCGATTCAGTGTCAATATATTTATTATATCCTTCAACTTCATCAAGTCCTTCGTTTGAATACAAAACTTCCTCATATTCAGCAATAAAATCGCGAATGTAGGTTTCTTGTTCATCTTGAATATTTTTATCTTTTGGATAAACAATTTGAAATGTACTATTATTGGGTTTATCATATTTTAAAATATACCCTCCTGAAACATCGGTTCCTGAAATTTCTTCATCTCTTAATTTGGCAACGTTAACTCTATTGGAGTCTCTTTTGATTTTTTCTATTAAATTATATAGACCAACATACTCGCCATTAATAATTACTTCGCAAAATTTTACTTTTGGCGACCAATTACCTGTTTTTCTTCCAAGTTCGTAAATTAGTGCATTTCTAAATTGACTTCTATCGGCCCAGGGCCCTTGTAATATCCAATCGGCTTCGCGTGGCAAACCTAACAGTGATATACTAGTGTCTTTACCGTCCGGGTCTTTTAGTTCAAAATCGTATGATTTTTTTGGGTAATCTGCAGATGATTGACCTCTTAGTTCAATTTTTACATCTCCAAAATGAGCATTATAACTATTAGATGGTTTGTTGTAGTTTCCTTTGCCATTGTTAATTATACCAATGGTGGCGAATACTTCAATTCTTTTTTTAGGTATTCCAAATTCATCAGATTCAATAACAATAATGGGTAAGTGTGTAGAATCAAGTTCCATGCATCTTTTATATCTGGACGGAAGGTTAAATACATTAAAATCAGCATTTGTAATGTCAATTACAACGCCTCCCCAAAAACCTAAATCGGTGCCATTTATGCTATCGTTGTGATATTCAATTGAAAGAACATTTTCTCCTTCAATTAAATGGTTATCGATAAAATCCTTGTCAATGTAATAGCCATTAAGTACATCTATTTGATTACTGCCTTGAATTGCACGCAAATCATGTGATCGGTCTGCTAACTGATCATAAGTTGTGGTGGAACCATTTTTCCCAAGGTTTGCTCTTGCAAATTCTACACCGTTTATATAAGCAACGAATGAATCATCGAAATCAATAACCATCATGAGCTCCTCATAATCGCTCGGATTATTCAAGCGAACAATAGACCTTGTGTAAAAGGTTTGAACTTTTGGTATTTTAACATTATTACTGTCACCATAACCAATTATAGGAAAATCTGCTACTGTAATACTATGCCAGTTCATTGAAAAATCTCCTAATGAAGTATTTTGCCAATTTGAATCGTCAAAATCAAGATTTCTCCATTCAGAGTGTGGTTCAGAGGTAGCCGGCAAATACTTTAGTATAGTGTCATTCAACACTACCTGCGAATTACCTAAAATTGCGATTAACAATAAAAACGCAATTGCGAAAGTTTTTAAATGTGTCATAGTTTTAAGGTTATATGGTTAAACCTCAAAAATATAACAATTTTTAATCAATGCATAACAATAAGTGTACGTTTCACACCTACGTGAAATAACTAATTTTATTCAATATTTATCCAATCAATATAAGCACTGTTTTTAGTAATATTTATCGTCATTGTATTTACTCCTTTTGATAAATTGACGTCTTCAATTTTGTATTCTTGCCAATCTTCAGAATTAATCTCTAGCATATAATCGGAACCGTTTAATTGAATTTTTACTGAGGAGCCCATGGGGCTTTTGGCTTTTAATGTAGCGATGCATTTTATAATTTTATCACTGTTAACTTGATATTTAACCCATTCTTCTTCAGCAAGTGTAATGTACTGTTCTGTAAACCATTTCCAACCATGGCTTGTAGAATCAACTGAAAGCAAATTAATTGGTACAAATTCATTGGTCCGATACAAACTTGATTTTTTACTGGTGTCTTTTATAAAATAGGTTTCATTATATGTTCCATGCAAATAGTTTTCAGCTTCAATTTTTATAGGAACTCTGCGGAATATAGCGTTAGTTACATCTTCATAGTACTCACAATTTTCAATTTTAATATTTTCAAGAAGCTCAGTAAATGCTTGTTCAGCCAACGCTTTGCTTGGTTTGGCTCCCTCTCGGGTATAATTTGCAATAGAATCCCAATTTGAAGGTTTATTAATTGAATATGGAGTATTTTTTGTGGCCATTTTTTTCCAGGGCCAAAAACTCCATCCAATATTGTTCTTTTCAAAATATTGTGTTGTACCCCAATAAATAGTATTTGCCTTTTCACCAGTTTCACCTACCCAAATAGGTGTGTTTAATGTGTCGCGCTTTTTTAAGAAATAGCTAATATCATTTAAGTTGTCGGGGTTATTCCAGCAGTAGTAATGAAATTGGTAAAAAGTATTGTTATCGAAAGGTTCATGAAACATACTCCAATTGTTCGACCAATTCATTCCTTCAAGAGTAATCATGTGTTTCGCATCAATTTTTCTTATTTCAGTTGTTAAACGTTTATAGAGGGGTTCTAATAAATGTCCATATTGTTGAGCCGCTCCTGTTCTTTCGGGTAGAGGTTCATTTAATAGGTCATAAGCTGCCACTGTTGGTTCGTCTTTATAAATTCTTACTATTTCAAGCCAAAGTTTAACCAAGGCATCCTGATACTTTTCTTCCATAAACAATTCTGGCAAATCATTTAGGCTGTCGTCAATATTTTGTCCGGTTTGTCCGCCTGGCGCTCCATGCATGTCAATTATAACATAGAGTTGATGTTTTTTACACCAGTTTATTAAGTTTGCTAAAAGCATAAAACCTTCCTCAATAAATTGAGGTTTTTCTTCTTCGCTTAAAAACAATCTTGCATTTAGAGCAGGACGAACAGCGTTAAATCCCAATTCTTTTATTCTGATAATATCCGCTTCAGTAATATAATTCAACCTAAATGCTGTCCAAAACTCCTTGGCTTGTTCTTCTCCAATTAAATCGCTTACTACTTTTTCAATTTTACGAGGCCTATCGCCATTGTTGCCAAATTTCCACATATAACCTTCGGGCAAAAGCCAATTGCCAAGCCCAATACTTTGTAATAAAACAGTATCACCCATTTCATTTACCATATATTGACCTTTGGTTTTAAGAAAGGTTAAATCATTATTTACAGGAGTAGGAGACTGGCAGCTAATAGTTAAAAGAATAAAAGCAGAAATGATTCTTGAGAATGTTTTAAAAGTGGAGATTTTCATTGCAAGTAGTTTGTAGTTATACTGCAATATAAGAAATTATAATAACATAATATATTTTAAAAAAGATGTTTAATTGCTTAGTTAAATCTCAAAAAAGCTAAAGTTAACACTGCCGTAAGTTTTTTTACGAGTGAAATGCTCTGAATTTGAAAAAAGAGTTTTATCTGAATGTTCTACGATTAGAGTACTCTCAGGTAATAATAAATTATATTTGAACACTAACTCTGGAATGCTTTCAATATTTTTTAAATCGTAGGGTGGATCAGCAAAAATGAGATCAAATTTATGTGGGCATTTGGGTAGGTAGTTGAACACATTTGCTTTGGTTACATGCACATCATTTTCTATGCCTAATTCATGAATTGTTTTTTTAATAAAGTTATAGTGGTTAAAATTTATTTCAACACAAGTAATGTCTTTACAACCACGCGAGGCAAATTCATAGCTTATGCTACCTGTACCACCAAAAAGATCTAAAATTTTTAGGTTTTCAATGGCATATTCATTTTCGAGCATATTGAAAAGACTTTCCTTTGCAACATCGGTTGTAGGCCTTGCCTTAAAGTTTTTTGGAGGGTGTATGGTCTTTCTCTTGAATTTACCACTAATTATCCGCATTGGTATAAGTTTATTAGGTTAATGAAATAATGTTCAGGAAGTTCATTGAAACCATAAGCATACTCAAAATGCGTAGGCTTGCTAAAATAATCAATCTGTTTTATGAATTTTTTAAGATATTCAATTTTTTGATCGTCACGTTTTACAAATCCCAATATTGAAACAGGTATATCAATAGTGGATAATTTTAATTGATCAAATGTGTTAAGAACAAAATATTGAAAATCGGTTTCTGATTTGTATGCAAAAGAGTTAAATAGTTTCAATTTGCCATCCTCAATTATTATGAAATCAAAAATATCGGGAAGAATATTTAGAAAGGCTCTCGTTTTATGCGTGCTTAATTTATCTTTTAATAGTATTTCTTCAATTAAAGGGCAGGAATGATGGTATATTTTCAGGCTAGAATATTTTTCAGAGAAAAATGATTCGATATAACTTGGTATACTGTAAATAGTATACGAAGAGTTCCCGTATAAATAATTTGTGTGCAAATTATCATCCTTATATAGCTTATGATTGAGTCCGTAAATATTTTCAATTTCGCTTTGATCGAAAAATGGAGAAGGTATATATGTGTATTTAGGAGTTACAAAAAGTAATTTTGCATGTTGATAGTTGTGCTTTAAAATTTCTTCGTTCTGAAAAATCGTATTGATTTCATCCAATAAAATACTATAGCTTGTAATTTTATTAAAATAATAATTGCCCAATGCAATAAATTTGTTTCGTTCTCGATCAAGTACGCAAAAAGAAAATCCCTTCAGGTTAACCTGAAGGGATAAATGGTAATTATTAATATTTTCTAAATCAAATGATTTGTCGGTAAATTGAAATTTTTCAATCAAGGTTTCGTCTTTTTTAAGGAATACTATTCCCAGTTACCTGCTGAGTTGTTTGCTTCTTCTATTGAACCAACCATTAATCCAGGATAATCCCATCCATCATTATAGTTAATTATCATTTGCTTATTAAGCCCTAGAAGAATATATTTACTAGGAGCTTTTGCTTCAAATACTTTTACTTTAAGTTTTGAACCAGTAACAACTTCACCCTGAGTCATTCTAAATTCTACTCCATTTGAAAATGGGATAAATCGAAGTGAATCAATTGGATAACTTTTTCCGAATAGTGAATCAAGTACAGGAATGCGCAAAGTATCACGAATAATCATGCCTTTTTGAATAGCTTCACGCTCTGAAATTTGACCCAAAAGTTCTTCAGGTATCTCCCCTTTTTTAAACACCAATTTAAGAGAATCGAATTTCACGAAATTGGTCAAGGTATCTAAACTACCGGTAAATTGGCCATAAGAATCTTTGTAGGCGTTTTGTGCAGTACGAATGTCTTT
This sequence comes from Salinivirgaceae bacterium, assembly GCA_027858735.1. Classification (GTDB taxonomy): domain Bacteria; phylum Bacteroidota; class Bacteroidia; order Bacteroidales; family SZUA-534; genus GH45. The sequence goes on along the minus strand of JAQICC010000052.1, from coordinate 14,762 downwards.
AAGTTTCTGAACAACTATATCGTAGCGATAAGTTTGTTCATCTTTAAATTTAATAGGATTCATAATTGATTTAACTAAAAGAAATCCTAAAACAATAATTAGTACTGATAGTGCAACGTGAATAAGCTTTTTCATTTGTATAACGTTTATTTATTTAATTTTCAATTTTAACTAATATTCATAATAATTCTTGTTTAGGAGTATTTTTAAATAAAAATCCATAAAAAGAACTAAAGTATTTAATAAGTTTGATGCAAATTTAAAAATATTTTTAGTTCATCAATTGTACAAAACCATTTTTCTGCTATTATGGTAAAAAATCATATAAAAGAGATACTAATTAATAAGCTTGAACATGAGCCAACCGATGATCAAAAGTTGCTTATTGATCAGCTTTCTGATTTTATATTGGGAATTACCGATGCGATGGATAACCAAGATAAAGTTTTTATTGTAAAAGGCTATGCCGGAACAGGTAAAACCACAGTTATAAGTGCTTTAGTAAAAAGTTTACCTGCTTTGCGTTTAAAATCGGTATTGTTAGCTCCTACCGGAAGGGCAGCAAAAGTTTTATCGGTTTACTCAGGCAAACCTGCATCAACCATACATAAAAAAATTTATAGGCAAAAAACTCAAAAAGATGCAGTCGGTGAATTTAGTTTAGATAAAAATTTGCACAAAAATACACTTTTTATTGTTGATGAATCATCAATGATTTCAAATGCTTCGTTTGAAAATTCAGTTTTTGGAAGCGGCAGAGTGCTCGACGACTTAATGCAATACGTATACAGCGGTGCAAATTGCAGACTGATTTTAGTGGGTGATACAGCACAGTTACCTCCTGTGGGTTTAACTGTTAGTCCAGCCTTGGATAAGCATGTAGTTGATAGTATGGGCTTTGAGGTGTTTGAAAATGAACTTACTCAAGTAGTTCGGCAACATAAGCAATCAGGAGTTTTGTATAATGCAACCCTTTTACGAGAACGGATTTCAGATTTGAAAGTAGGCTACCCTAAGTTTGAACTAGAAGGTTTTAATGACCTAATTAAACTTTCAGGAGCCGATTTAATTGAGGAGCTTGATAATTGCTATAATAAATATGGAGTAAAGAATAATTTAGTTATTTGCCGTTCGAATAAAAGAGCCAATAGATATAATGAAGGAATTCGACGATCGATTCTTTGGTACGAAGAAGAATTATCGATTGGTGATTTATTAATGGTAGTGAAGAATAATTATTTTTGGCTTACGGAAGAGGATAAAGAAACAACAGAGTTTATAGCCAATGGCGATATAGTTGAAGTAACACGAATTGGTAAATATAAAGAATTGTATGGTTTTCGCTTTGCAGAAGTTTCTGTTAGGTTTATGGATTATCCTGATTTAGAGATTGATACAAATATTCTGCTTGATACGCTTACTTCTGAAACAGCATCGCTTTCGCAGGAACAAAACAAACAGTTTTTTTATAGCGTAATGGAAGACTATGCGAACTTGAGAACAAAAAAAGCAAAAATTAAAGCCGTAAAAGAAAACCCCTTTTTTAATGCCTTGCAAGTGAAGTTTAGTTATGCTATTACCTGCCATAAAGCCCAAGGAGGCCAGTGGAAAACAGTTTTCGTTGATCAGGGTTGGTTAAACGACGATATGGTAAACATAGAATATTTACGTTGGCTTTATACAGCGCTAACAAGGCCAGTTGAGAAATTGTATTTGGTAAATTTTAAAGATGAATTCTTTAATTAATTCCAAAGCAAAATATTTATTGAAGTATAATGTAAAAAATAAAGGCCAGATTTAAAATCGAGCCTTTGAAATTTTTATTGGTTTGTAAATTATTGTTTAATTATTTTCTGATTGAATTTGATTTCATTATTAACGATTAGTTGGATATAGTAAACGGCATTTTGCATTTCACTTAAATTGATAATATGTTGGAAATTTTTTTCTTTCATCAATCCTAAATTCTCTGACTTGATAAGATTACCCTTCGCAGAGAAAATGTCAATTTGAACTTCACTTTCTTTATCAAGTTGGAATTGAATTTTAACGTTGTTTGTAAATGGGTTAGGATAAATTACCATCGATTTTTTGCTCGATAGCTGGTTTATTCCTGTTTGGCTTATCACGGTGAAATTAAACCAATCTTGAATTTCTTTACTTTTATTATCGGTTGCAAAAACAATAAAACTGGTAACGCCAGTATTTCTTGGGTAGAATGCAATTGTTGAATCTACAAAATACCAATCAACAATTTCGTTTTCGTCTATAACAACTCTATATTTAATTGAATCACCATCAGCATCATAAAAGTAGTTGTTTAGATTCAATAAAATTGAGGAAGAATCAATAGATACCACAAAATTATCAATATACTTAACTAACTCAGGTGATTTATTAACCTTTACAGTGATATTAAAGAATACAGAAACTGTATCATATTTATCCCATGCGAATAGAGTAATTATTGATACTCCTTCACCTTGAAGTTCAATGTTTGCAATGTTACTATTAATTGAACCTTCAGCAACATTGCTATTGCTTGAATTGATTGCATAAGATAATAGGTCTCCATCAATATCATAAAATATATTCTCAAGATTAATAGATTCCAGAACGTCTATTAAATAAAGTTCTTTGTTTGCAGGTGTTTTAATAACTGAAGGGGCATTATTGTTGGCTGTAACATTGTAAGAAAAAGATGTTACTACAGCTTCACTTTTACTATCACTTGCCGATATAATAAAATATGTTTTTCCCAAATTACTAGGCAAAATGGTAAGTAATGAATCGGTTAACTCCCAAATAGAAATAGAATCGGTATTTGGAAGGATATTAAAAGTTAGTTTGTCACTATCTGCATCATTAAAATATGAATTTAAATTTATTACAGCTTCTATAGTATCAAGTTTAACCTCAATATCCGAAAGTTTTAAAACTACAGGTGGGCTGTTTTCTATAACAACAACTGAAAATAAATGTGTTGATGCGGTAGAAATGCCATCCCACGCGGTTAAGGTAATGTAGGCAGTATCGGCTATTAATGTTTCTAATCGAATGAATTTACCTGTTAAAGTAGCAATAACGGAAGATGAATCATTTGAACTCACGGAATACTGAATTGAATCGCCTTCTGGATCAGTAAATACATGTGCAATACTAATAAGGTCAAGTTTTTGAGTTGTGTAAATTTGCTGATTAGCAATCGGATTATTCAAATTTGGCGATTGGTTTATAGCTTCAATGGTATAATTAAACTCAGTAAATATTTCACCACTTTTTCGATCAGTAGCATAAATTGCTATTTTTGTTTCACCGACTGTTTTAGGTTGGATAGTAAATATTGTATCAGCCATATTCCATGCAACAGTAGCGGTATCGCTAATTAAAACTCGATAGCTTAAAGAATCGCCATTGGCATCGGTAAATATTGATGCGAGATTAAAGCTTGAAGCTTGTGATTCAATATTTGCTAAAATATCTGCAATAGAATTAGTAACCTCAGGTTTTGCATTGTCTATCAATTCAATATTAGAGTATGTGCGAATTGTATCGGTAATTTTATCCCAGGCACAAATTGTTATGTTGCAATTTCCGGCAGCTATTTTTTCAAATGACAAAGTGTCTGTAAATAGAGTAGGAATAACAACATTGCTATCTGTTGTTGACACAGAATAATAAATACTATCACCATCGCGATCAATAAAAACAGAACTTAATATGATGTAATCAAGACTTTCAGTTATGTAAAGTTGCATATTGGCAATCGGATCAATAACTTCAGGCGGTAAGTTTTCTATAACAGATACATTAAAATTCTGATTTGTATAAGTTCCTTTATTATCGGTTGCTGTAATCGTAATATTGTTGTTTCCGACCAATAAAGGGTTAACAGAAAGGGTTGTGGTGTCAATTTTAGTACTTGCAATTAATTCATTGTCAGAAAGCACATTATATGTTAGCACGTCTAAATCACTATCGAAAAAGTATTTGGTTAAATCAAATAGCACTGGTGCAGCTGAAATATATACTGTTGTATCGCTAATATTTGCTAATATCTCAGTTGAAGTATTATCTAATACTAAAATACTGAATTGGGTTGTAGTCGGAGTAAAGTTTCTGTCAGTTGCATTTAATGAAATTACTGAACTACCTGTAGAAAGAAGCTTTAAATTCATATTTGTACTATCTGTAGATGCATAAACCGAATAAATATTGCTTGAATTTACGGTATAGGTTAATTTATCGTAGTTAACATCGAAAAACACATTACTAAAATCTAGATTAACTTCTCCTTTCGTTATATAATGTAAAATATCGGGTAGTGGGCTTTGTACAAATGGAGCTTCCTGATTTCGTACTTTAAGGGTTACAGGAACGATAGTGTTTTTAGCTGAAGGATCATTTGTTGCAATGTTAAAAGAAGTGTAATAATCACCCACTCCAAAATCTTTAGCATCAAATTCAGCTTCTAAAGTTAAGGTGTCATGTTTCATCAGAACTCCCGTTGTATCAGGAAGTATAAACCATTCGGTACCGTTCATCGATAGTTTGACCAGATTTTTAGATTGACCATATCCGGCTGATACACTGCTGTTGTTACGAATATAAATTTCCAATTTGCCATCGTTCATCCAGTTAGCGACTGAGTCAGAATTTAGGTAATATATACTTTTACAATCGGTTCCAATGGGTACGTTACCATCATTAATAATACCATAATTTATTCCTTCTATTTCAAGTTCAGCATATGCCCAACTGTAGCTGTAATAGCCATTTAGGATAATTTCTAGCTTAATAGAATCATCTCCAATATAATTTGAATTGAATGTGTGGTAGGTATCTTCGCCATGTGTTGAGAAATACTTTGTACTGGTGCTGTCGTAGTTGGTTTGTTCGCCGCCTGAAATAGCGTAACCCAGTTCACTTCCACCGGTATTCACAAAACTAAATTTTTCAGAACTCTTTTGACCTGGCATTGTATAGCTAACAAGGTCATTGTTAATCAAATTCAAAGTAGGTGCTATTTTTCCTTTTGCCGATACTTTTACCTTAGTCAAGCTATTGGGTTTGGCATTACTACTAATTATTAATTCTGATATAGTTAATGCTGTGTCTTTTACTGCAGCAGTAATGGTAATTGCCTTATTTTCTTTCGGTAATATTTTAATTATGTTTTCTGATACAGAGAAAACTGAATTATTGCCGACTGAAATTGAGCTTATTCGTAAAGTATCGGTGCCGTTGTTGAAGATGGTTAAGGTATCAGTAGCTTGATATCCTAAAAATGTATTTTTTATATGAATAGAATCTTTAGATAGGCTTAAGTTGGCAGCATTGCGAACATTTAAAATAATTGAAACTGTTTGGGTTGTATCAATGGGATCGTTTGAATTAAACAAAATAGAAGCATGATACTGACCTTTGGTTAGATTTTTGGTGTCGACTGTTAAGTTAATATCTTTACTAATCAATGCTTCGAGGGTGTCGATGTAATGATCTATTGAGAGCCAATTATAGGTGGGTTTTGTTTCATATCTAACAAATGAATTACCATAGCTGCCTTCTGAAAAGTATATTCCAAAATGATTGTAAGTTGGTAAATAAGTTATACTGCTTTCTCTTCCGCTAAATCCAGGTATTTGTTTTGAAGTCCAATTTCTGCTCGTAATATCATAAATGTACAAGTACGAATTGTAATACGAATAATATTTGCCAGTATATGTATCAATAGCACTACCATAGTTTAACGATGACGGAGGGGATGCCAGAGGTGACCAATAGTTGCTATCTATTTGGTATTTATAAAAACTATTTGAACCATTATGAGCATAGAATGAACCCTCGTAATAACTTAATCCACCATCGGAATAAAAGTTCAAATTAGGATTAGAAAGATTTGACCATTGTTTATTGTTTGGATTATAGCTTGCAAATGTAGTGTAGCTTACAATATAAATTAGTTCGCCATCCGTTTCAATATTTGATGTAAAGCTATAGTTTGTGTTAAGTTGTGACCATGAATTGTTTGCAATATCATAAATTCCGATGGTTGAGTTTGAACTGTATCCGGTATAAATTTTACCGTCTAAATATGTTCCGCTTGCATATGAACCTGAATAAATAGGACATGAAGCAAGTGTATCCCATATACTGGTTTCTACATTATAACGAACAAAGGTATTAGCATATCTAATTTGCCCATATAGTTTACCACTACTAGGATCTGAAACAATACAAGTAATATAAGTAGGAGTATTTGTCAAATAATGGAAGTCACCTTCAGAATTAACTTTTGGAAATGTAGTGTCTATTTTATTCAAATATTCGTAATTTACCAAGTATGTTAGATCACTTCCTCCTGCATTTTTTAAAGTGATTTTTGATTCGGTTGTGGCTCCCGTATAAAGATTAAACTCAATACTGTCGGTTGATAAATTGCAAATAGGAGGCATAAAAGAATTACCTAATATAGGTATTGTAAAAGTAGCTCCATTTGTATCATTACTTGTAATAGTAAGCTCTTCATTAATTATTCCTGATACACTGGGGTTGTATGTAATCAATAAATTATACAATGATTGTGGAAGTATTTGTAATGAGGTTGTATCGGTAATAATTGATAAGGAGGTTGAAGCTATATTTGATATTTTTAAGGTGTCGGTACCAATATTTCTTAAAGTAATTTGCTTGAAATAGTTTACACCAACAAAAATGCTATCATAGGTAATTGTATCTGTTGATACTTCAAGAACTGGGTGGCCTGTGAGAAGCATATCAATCAATACGGTATCGTTATGTAGGTTTGGAGCGTTTGTTTCAAAGCACAATTTAGCTTTATATTTACCAGCAAGCATTTCTTTTGTTTTTATTTCAAAAGGTAATAATTTACTATTGCCAGCTGTAATCGTATCCGTTTCGTTTGAAATGGTAAGCCAGTCATTGCTATTGTCACATAACCAATCAATTAATTGATTGCAAAACAGGCGATTATCGGTGGTTGAACCTATGTAATTATCAAATACAATTTCGTTACAAAAGGCAGCGGCTTTTCCTTTGCCATATTTTGATATGCTAAATCGACATTGATTTGAATTATCTGTAATTATGCTTTGAGCCGGATTATTGTTTGTAAAATAAAAACCTGATGATGGTGAATCAATTTCGCTTATATTTTGAGTTGTTTCATGTGTAGTAAAATTTGTTAAGCTAAGAGGAATAAAACTTTGAGAAATAGGATTAATTCCGGTATTGGCAAATATGCTGGTAAAATTTGATAATGATGTGCTGTTGTCTGCAATTGAAAGAATACTTAGTCCGCTATTCATGTTTTGTCTAAGTAAATCAATATCTATAATTGATAACAAACTCATATTATCATCCAATATTACAGCATCAATATCAGATAAGGCATTAGCTGATAATGGTAGTGAAAGTAATTGAAGGCTGCCTCCACGCTGACTAACATCTGTTTGAATTATTGAATAACTGCCCAATGATAAAACACCAATTTTCACATTTGTTAAATCACATAATTTAGCATTATTCATGCCTTCAGATACAATGCTAATTTCTTCTGTATTTTCATTATCAATAATTGATGTTGTAATAATTTTCTCTTGCAAGTTGTAGGCTATTGAAGAGCTTTCATTTTCAATATAAATGATATTTGATAAAGAAGAATAAAGACTGCTTTGTCCTGTAGTATTGCTTAATGTGATATTATCAGTTAATGAATCTCCTGATATCAGATTATAATTGAATAAATGAGGATTTATTGAAGCTACAGGTGGATAAACGGCATTCCCGTATAATGGTATTCTAATTAAACTGTTGCTTGTATTAGTTGTTAACTCAAGTGTGTCGAAGTATTCTATATCGTTATTTGGATTAAAATAAATGTAAAATTTCTTCACTTCATTATTATATAGCTTAATCTCATTCAAGTTACCATCTAAATAAAATAGGTCATCCAGGATTGTTAGATTTGTAATAAATAATGAGTCGGTTCCTGTATTTGTGATGTTAATTGGTAATGAATCTAAAACATCAACAAATATGGTGTCGAAGCTAAGATTATCTTGGTTTACAAAAACATTTGGAATTCCATTTACATGAAGTTTAATAGGAAAATAACTTGTAGGTTTCAATGGATCGTTGCTATTTACAGAGATAGAATCGAAGTAATTGTCCGGTGATAATTCATTGCTGTTTATAGTTATATCAATTGCTTGATTTGCACTTGGTATTATAGTGCCTGACATTGGAGTTGCATCGGTAATAAAACCTAGAGAAGTTCTGAAGAGAATAGCTAAATTCTCTTGAACATAATCAGTGTTAAATGCTACTTGAAGACCTTCTGTTCCATCAGTATTTTCAATTCCAATGGTATTTGATGTAGTACTTCCATTAATTTCAAGGTATTGAAATAAAATATTACCGTTTGGATAAAGAATAGCTTGTACCGTATAATTGTCGGAACTGCTGTAATGTTTAAGGTTTGTGTATTGGACTATGAATTTTTCAGAGTCGCCATAATAATGAACGGTTCCACCCATGCGGGCATCAAAATCATCCCACATAAAAGCTATTAAATCATTTGGTCCTGCTGTATTAGGAATTTGTTGGTTTATATATTCTGTAGAATTATTAGAATTAAAGGTTAAAAAACCATTTGATGAGATGTGTAATCTGTTTTTATTTTCGCCATAAAATGGAAAATTAAAGGGAAGATCAACTTCTTGAGAATCATCTAATCCAAAGGAAAGAGAAGTCCCCGTTGATGTAATATCAACCCAATTAAAAGCCGGTCCATTGCCATCTTTATTATCAAGCCATTTATAACCAAATCCGGTTTCCCCATCATTACCACCACCTTCTAATACAGGGTGGCCAACTCGAGTATCTTCTTCACCTCTTTTCGGTATAAAACCAAAATCAATTATACTAGCTGTATTAATTAATGTGTTTGATACTTGGGTAAAAGGAGAAATAGTAAAGGTTAAATCTACTGATCCAATATTTTGTATTTGAGCTGTAATAATTTCTTCAAATCCCGAATCGATAGAATGTATATAAAGTGATGGATTATATGCTATAATTGGAGCATTATCGGTTGTTGCCAATATAATATTTGAAATGGCTGATGTGTTTCCAAAATAATCATAGGCTTTAATAGCAAACCAAAATGTTGTTTCGGCACATAATTCTGATATTTCGAATATTTCAGTCGAGCCCACCATACTTGGAACAGGAACATTGGTAACTTTATTGGCAGAATTAAAGTTGGCGTCGGTTATTTCAAAGTTGGCATATCTGATATCATATCCTGAAGCAGCACCTGAATCAGCACTAAAACCTGTTGCTGTCCATTCTAATTCAACAGTTGTCATTCCAGTATTTATAAGCGATACATCGGTTATTGCATTCGGCGGAATTCCATCATCTTCCATCAGGGCCTTGTATGCATTCAATCTACCGCTGCCTAATAATCCTACATAGTTGCTGTTAATTGCATCAATATTGTCAACAGTTTCTGTAAGTCTGTCCCATAGCATATTGGCTGTTAATCCGTTTTCACCATATTTTGAAACAACTAAAGCAGCAACACCACTTACATGAGGGCAGGCCATTGAGGTTCCTTGATAAAACCCATATGAATTATTTGGCAATGTACTTAAAACGCCTTGGTTTGTTATGTTTGTTTCACCTCCGGGAGCGGCAATGTCAACCCAGCTTCCGTAATTTGAGTAACCCGATTTTTGATCATTATGGTTGGTTGAAGAAACCGATAAAACAGGTTCGTAGTAACCAGGGTAATACGCACCGTCATTGCCGTCATTGCCTGCAGCAAATATAACCAATCCCCCTTGCATTGGGCCAATTGGGTTATTATTAGCATCATATCCCGCATTGGCAACAAAATAGTCAATGGCATCTAAAACTGATTGTTCGTAAAAACCACTTGAAGTATAGCCCCAGCTATTTTGAGAAATAATTGCACCGTTATCAGCGGCATATACAAAAGCAACATCAAAACCATTTTGACCATAAGAGCCAAAAACGGCACATGACATTAAACGTACACCGGCTGTACCATTATTTCCACCAGCAATACCACAAACACCAATTCCATTGTTATTGGTTGCTCCAATAGTGCCACCAACATGTGTACCATGGTCACCGGGGTTATAATTCCCAATACCATCACCAAATCCATAACCATGAATATCATCAATGTAACCATTGTTGTCATCATCAACACCTGCGGTTCCATTAATCTCTGCGGTATTGTTCCACATGGCTCCTGAAAGGTCAGTGTGGTTGTAGTCAACACCACCATCTATAACGGCAACTATAACATGGTCTGAACCTGCTTCAATTTTCCAGGCTTCATATAAGCTTATATCGGCACCAACGGTACCACCTGTTTGACCATCATTATTATAATGCCACTGTTCTTTCCATCGTGGATCATTTACCGTATCGGAGATAATGGAATAGGTACCTTCACCAATAATTTGTTTTTTATAATAGGGTTCGCATATCTGTACATTTTTATCTTTTTGGAAAGTTTCAATACATGAAGATATTTCAACAGACTTAGATTCAGCTATTTCAAATTCATACCACAAGTGTAAACCAAATTGTTCATGTTTTTCTTCAAATTTTCCAGCATTTGGGAAAACTCTTTTCAAATTCATCACTTGGTACTGTTCATTCAACGCATCTATTGATGAAATACCCGTTAAAACAATACCTGATTTTGTTTTTTGAGGGTTGCTTTGAATAGAAGAAAGACTCTTACTAGAATTTTCAGAAAACTTTACTTTAAATTTAGTTGTGCTAGAAAAGTTTTGTGATTGTGAAAACGCTGATAATGAAATAAAAATAGCAATAAATATTGCAGTTAGAGTAGTTTTTACGCTAATAGTGGTTTTTGTCATGATGTTGGTTTTGCTTAAGATTCTGATAATGAGATTTTTGCCGTTTAATTTAAAAGCGGGGCTAATTGTGTCAAACATATAAATTTTTTTTTAGAATCATTATAAACTGGCACAGTTATTTTGTTTTGATTAAAAATAATTGGACTATAATTATATTGTTGTACATTGCAACTGTTATTAAATACAACTAATATGAAAAATGAATTAATTGAAGACTTTAGACAGTTATTAAGAATGTTTGAAAGGGAAATTGGAAAAATTAATTCCAGTAATTCATGCTATGCTGTAACCCAAGCACAATGTCATGCCCTAATTGAAGTTAATTTGGAAGGTGGAATTAGTTTAAATGATTTATCTAAGAAATTAGCACTTGATAAAAGCTCGGTTAGCCGTACGGTGGAGAACCTAACAAAAAAGAATTTAATAAATAGAACCATCCCTGAATCCAATAGGAGAATGGTAGAGTTAAATGTTTCCGATGAGGGAGGTGCCTTATGTAATAAAATAAATAATGAAAATAATAGTTATTTTAAAGAGGTATTTAAAAATATTTCTGACCAAAAATTAAATATATTTTTAGAAGTTTTTAAAATTATAACAATGAATATGAATCAATTAAACCATGAAAAGTTATGAGTGAAAAAAGTGATAAAGCAAAAGAACTGTTTTTAAACGATTACAATTGCAGCCAATCAACGTTAGCTGTTTTTTCAAAAGAACTGGGATTAGATTTTGATCAATCAACGCATATTGCAGCAGGATTTGGAGCAGGCATGTGCTATCAGGGAAAAACATGTGGAGCTGTAACAGGTGGCTATATGGCGTTAGGATTAATAAGCGGGAAAACTTATGAGGAGTCTGAAATGGTTAAAGAAAACACCTATCAATTAGTAAGAAATTTTAATAAGAAATTTGAATTGGTACATGGTTCATTAGAGTGCAGAGGTATTTTGGGTATTGACCTAAGCACCGATGAAGGAATTGAGGAGGGAAGACAACAAGAATTATTTACTAAGAAATGCCCATTATTGGTTGAGAGTGCTGTGAAATTAATTGAGGAAACACTTGAAAAAAGATTGTATGATTAGTTTTAGATCAACAGTGAAAGAAGATTTGCCGCATTCTTGATTTGTATAACTACCATATTCAGCATTCGATGGCTACTTTTCATTTAGAAAATATTACGCTCGATCAAATGGTGTCGAGCTTACCATTAAACCATAATGTGTATAAAACTTTTACCATTTTATTTAACAATGAGTTTTGTGGCTATTGTTGTTTAAATAATTGGAAACCACGGCAAGCCTATGATCGCTTGGTTGAGCTAACCCTTTATATTAAACCACAATTTCATGGAAAAGGAGTAGGAAAGCAAACGCTTATTTTTTTGGAGCAAGTAGCTATAAAAGCGAATTTAATGAATTTTTTAGGTGTAATCACATTGGAAAATACTGCTAGTGTTAAGCTATTTGAAAAAATGGGCTGTCGGAGACAGGGATTATTCGTGAATAATCCGGGCTAAAGTTGGGCATCTGAAAAATATTGGAGAGAAGTTTGGTCGACTTTTGGATGTTGTGACTTACCAGAAAGAACTGCAAAAATCATAATATCTTATGATATAAATATTTTACATAAACATTTTCTTTGAATCAATGTTATAATCATAAATTTAGTTGCAATGGTTCACTTTAAAGGAAGCGATAAGCTGGCAAAACTTATTCACGCCAATCAGTTTTTGTTGCCCGTTATAAATAGGTTTGGAATACGTTTAGGATTTAAAGAAAGAACGGTTAGCCAAATCTGCGATGAGTTTGGAATTGATGAGAATTTCTTTTTGACCATTGTAAATACTTACAATAATGAGGACTACTTTCCAGAATCGGATTTGTTGTCATTCTCGCCAAGGTTAATTATTGATTACTTGCGTAAAACACATAGTTACTACTTTAATTATCTGTTTCCTGAGGTGGAACGCAGGTTGGAACGAGTTTTAGCAGGTTGCGAAGGATCGTGTGATGATTTGCAACTTATAAAGAAATTTTACAATAAATATAAAGAAGAACTTAGTAAGCACATTGAGGAAGAGGAAGATAAAGTATTTCCTTATATACTGGCAATTATTGATGCATGGGAAAATAAAGTTCCTGTTCCTGAAAAGTTTAAAGGTTATTCCATGCAAAGTTTTGAGCAGGAACATACTAATGTTGATCAGAAAATTTACGATTTAAAAAATATCGTTATCAAATATCTTAATGCTTCTTATGATGATAATGATTGCAATGCTTTTCTATATTCCATATTTCAATTTGAAAAGGATTTATTAGATCATGCTCGAATTGAAGATAAGATATTAGAAGTTAAAGTTATAGAGCTGGAAAAACAATTGAAGAATGGATAAGCGCTTTGTTATTATACATCAATCGGAAATTGTTAGAAAGGGATTGTGGGCCATTATGCGTGAGGCTTTTCATTACGAGTTTATACTTTTAAAGGAAGTTAACGAAGTAGCAGACTATTCTGGATTTTCGAATACAGAGTTATTTATTTTTTTACAAGATGATAAATATTCAGAAGCTACAAAGGCATTAATAGGAAAGCTTTTAAATAGTTCGAACCATATTGAATTTATCCTTATAACATCCTTGGATTCCAAAAATGAAATGGATTCGATTTTTATTAATGATCCATCGATAGATATAATTCGAAAAATTAAGCAAATAGCAGAGAAAAAAGAGGAGGGTGCAAATTCAATGGCTGACCTTTCAGAACGTGAGAAGGATGTTTTGGTTCAGGTAGCCTTGGGTTTAACGAATAAAGAAATTGCAGAGAAACTATTTATTAGTATACATACGGTAATTACTCATAGAAAGCATATAACTGATAAATTGGGTATTAAATCAATATCGGGTTTAACGGTTTACGCTATTTTGAATAAATTGATTGATACGGAAAATATTGATTTGGCTACTTTGATATAAAAAAGCCTGATAATAGATTATCAGGCTTCTGTTTATAATAGTCTTGTGATTATTTTACTAAACAATTCGGATATTTTTGCATTTCAATATATTCAGCATTGTTTTCAATAGGTTCCAATAAAGTAAATTTATTTTCGATAAACTTTTTCTCATTCGACTTATTTACTGCCGTGCTTACAAGTAAGTCTACCAAACCTCCAGTAGCGATAGCTTTCCCGGCGCCCAGTTTTACTGTGGCATAATTATCCTTAGCAGTTACTTTAATTTTTCCGCCATTCAGTTCTACCATGATATTAGACTTTTCAGTTCCTGAAACAATTATTTTTTGCATGGTTCCAATTTCAATATAATACATCGTATTAGCTTTGATTTTTATTGGCATATACTGCTTTTGCTTTAGCTTTCCAATTTTTTGTTTCTCAAGAAATTCACTTTTAGTAGTGTCAAATTCATACAAAAAGATAGGACAGGCAACAGCTCCTCCTACCATGTTTTTTAATCGGTACAAGTAAATAACAGCCTCATCTTCGTTTATAGTTTCCGCAGTAAATTTTGGGTCATCTTTTGGGTTAGAGTTGGCAAACGATGAAAATCTGATAGTGAAAATGAATACTACGCTTAATAATGTTGTTCGCTTCATAATTAGTCTCAGCAAGAAAACTCCAATAATTTCGTTACTCTTGCATTTCAACCAGTCATCCCGAAGCAAGTTCGGGACTCTGATTTTCAATGCTGCGAATACCGAATTCTATGGATAATCCAAATTTTCTTTTAAAAATTATTATACTTTTATACATGTTATCTGAAGAGGACATGAGCTCTGCTGAGGAGCAACTCA
>JAQICC010000427.1 GCA_027858735.1 Salinivirgaceae bacterium | reverse complement strand
TGCAAGACCCAGCGATGAGTCCAGGTTGAACTACAATCCGGGCAGTTTTTGAAATTTTTGTTCTATGTACTTATCGACGGTTTTCAAATTTTCGGAATTGAAAATCAGGAAGTTATATTAGAGGTAGTATGATTAAAAATAAATAAACACGTATTAAAATAACCAAATCCTCTAATTCTTCAAATATAATCAAAATGTATTTATTTATCTTAAATTATAGTTTATATTTGAAAAAGCTATCCAGTAGGGATTTAGTTCAACCCACAATAAAAGTTAGCGCTTTAAGCAGTTTGTAAAAAGCGGAAATAATTTTAACTTAACAGTGTTTTATAAACCAAAAACCAACATGAAACAAAGCGCCAACGTTTATTGTCATCGTTATATACAAGCCGAAAAAATAGTAATATGAAACTTAGGTGGAATTTGGTAGAAAATAGTTTTTATTTTTTACCACCTGCTTTTACCTTTTAGACAATTTGATTTTTTTTACTCAAATTAAGCCTGAAATATTTATAGATTAATTAATTTTATACTTATAAAAAATAAAAAGAATAATATTATGAAACAAGTTGATTTATCCCACTTTAAATTTGTAATAATAATAGCTTTTGTTTTATTACTATTTAACTGCAACAAAACAGATGAGCAAAACATTGGAAATAAACCTGTTGTAGCATTTACTGCCAGTCAAACGTCTGTTAAACTCGGTTCATTAGTACAGTTTACTGACCAATCTTCTTATTTTCCTACTAGTTGGGCATGGGAATTCGGTGATGGTGGAACTTCAACTTCTCAAAACCCTTCTCATGCATATTCATCAAATAGTAATTATAATGTTTCATTAACAGTCACCAATAATTATGGTTCTGATAATGAAACTAAAACTGATTATATAACTGTCACAGCCAGTGGTGAAACCGGAACAGTCACAGACTACGATGGAAATACATACAATACCATAAAAATCGGCAACCAGTGGTGGATGGCTGAAAACCTTAAAACCACACACTATGCAGACGGGACAGAAATTCCATTAGTAGAGGATACACATTATTGGGCTGATTTAAATGGAGATAGAGGTATGTGTTATTTTGATAATTCTTCGTCAAATGCTAGTGCTTATGGTGCCTTATACACTTGGGATGCTGCAATGGATGGAGCATCTAGTAGTGAGGGAAATCCAAGTGGTGTGCAAGGTGTTTGCCCTGATGAATGGCACCTTCCAAGTGATGGTGAATGGAAACAACTTGAAATTCATTTAGGAATGACACAAGTTGATGCCGATGAAGTGGGATACAGAGGTACAAATGAAGGTAGTAAACTTGCTGGAAATATTGATCTTTGGCAAGCAGGGGAATTACTTAGTAATGCTGAATTTGGTATATCTGGTTTTAATATTCTTCCTGGAAGTACCCGTCTCAACGGTGGAACATTTAATAATGCTTTGAATCAGGTTGCTAGCTTTTGGACTACTACAAAATTTAGTGGTATAGAAGATGCTTGGTTCCGGTACTTGTACTTCGAATACCCTGAAATTAATCGAGACCACAACGACATAGGTGATGGTCGTTCTGTTCGATGTATTAAGGATTGATGGTATCTTATGGGTTAGATTATTTAGCTATTACCGATTCGCGGCCGAATTTTCTTAGGAATGAGTGCAAGGCCTGTATATAACAACAGCTCAAACGCAATGCGGGTAAAAGCTTAGACGAATCGAAGTTGTGACTTATTAACCCCGCAAATTTAATTTCTGTGAGGAAATTAAATTATGTAAATTGTGTTCGATAAATAAATTTGCTATTCGCCAAATTGGAACTAATTAGTTGTTAAGTCCGCACTGACGTTTAGCTAAACGTTACCAGCTATTGGGTAGATGATTTTCAGCCTAAATTAAATCTTTTTTGTTGCTTTTGATGTATTATTGATGTAAATTTGCATCAAAAGAATAATATTATGAGTAGACAAAGTATTTCATTCACGGAACCAAATGACGAATGGTTAAGAGCTCAAGTTAATAGTAAGGAATATTCAAGTAAAAGTGAATTGGTAAATGATTTAGTGCGTCAAGCAAGAAATCAACAACGCCAAATAGATTGGATAAGTTCCAAATTGGAAAAGGCAGAAAATAGTGGATTTACTAGTGACAGTAAAAAACAAATATTATTAAAATCGAAGTCTTTACTTAATGGCTAAATATAAATTAAGCAATGTTGCTAAAGAAGACCTAATTAGAATTCATCATTTTGGTGTAAATAAGTTTGGTACAAAACAAGCAGACAAATATTTTGATGCATTTTTCGAATACTTTGATATAATCGCTGAAAGACCTTTTTCATTTGAAGCTGTTGATTATTTAAGAGAAGGATATAGACGTTGTGTTTGTGGCTCAGATAGTATTTATTTTAGAGTCATTGAAGACATTGTAGAAATTATGGCTATTGTTGGAAGACAAGATTTGAACAATGTTTTTTGCGATCGATAACAGCTGGCAACAGCATGGTATAACGTAATACAAGCCAGTTAGTTGCTTTCAAATTAGGTAGTTGTCTGGGCAGGTCGCTGTTTAAACTTTTTCATGGCAACATAACTTTTGTACACAATTAAGTTGCTTAGGGTACTTTTAAATGCAGTTATTTAATATATTTACATAAACGTATATAAAACAAAATGCGCAATCCCAAGGACTCGGGAGACTGGTAGTTTAAACGCTAAGAACAAGTGGCAAAGTTAGTAGTTACTGAGCTTGCACTGCGTATCCACAATCGTTACCACTCATTTTAAGAAACATCGTACCATGAAATATATAGCGACATTTTTAATTCTTATTACGTCAATTATTAGTGCTAATAGTCAAGCGATTGATTCTACTATCCAATTGCTAGAACCTTTGGATTGGGAGTTGATGTCTTGTGGTAAATCTCCTATATGGAGAGAATCAAAGGAAACATTGTTGTTGGTTAACGAAACCGATAAATCTATTCAAGGATTCTGGATTTCAAATACAAACCTGATACGAAAACAGAGAAGAGCATTTGTAAACGCAAATCAATCCACTAAATTGAATGTAAAGGATGGCGAATATTGGATTATTTGCGATTCAGACAATAATGCACTTGGTGTATTTCAAATCTTGCAAGGACAAAATAAAATTATCATCTCCGAAACGGATTTTAAAGAGACAAGAAAACTTCCAACAAATATTATTGATAATAATGCTTCGGGAACAATATCTGGTGGACAGTTTATTCAAGAACAAACTGCATACGATGTGATTCTGTACGATATAAAAATGGAAATTTTCCCTGATAAAAAATTTATTAGAGCATCAAATACTATCTCCATAGTTGTAACCAAAGAACTAAAATATTTTGTTTTTGACCTTGATACATTACTTAAAGTTAAGAGTGTATTTTTAAAAGAAGAGAATAAGAAAGTTACATTGGAGACCAAATTACATAAAGGGAAATATTGGTGCAAACTGCCAATGCAAAGGAACAAAGGAGATTTGCTTAATGTGTATATTGAATATGAAGGTAAACCAAGGAGTGCAACTCATGCACCATATCAGGGCGGATTTTCATGGAATAAAACAAAGGATTGTCAAGATTGGATTGCTACGTCATGCCAAATTGATGGAGCTGATTTATGGTTTCCATGTAAAGATTATCAGTGGGATGAACCTGATTCGGTAAAGTTAGCTTTCACAGTACCGCAAGGATTGATGGCAGTTTCGAATGGCGTATTAATAAATACTGTCGATAATAATCAAACCACTACTTATACTTGGAAAGTGAGCAACCCAATAAATAATTATGCAATTGCATTAAATATTGCACCTTACATCGAGTTAAAAGATGAATATGTGAGTTTATATGAGGATACAATAAGGATTTCTTATTGGTTTTTACCAGAGAATGAAACCAATGCAAAACAATTATACCCAAATATTAAAAACTATTTAGATTTTATCGAATCAACTATTGGCCCTTATCCATTTAGAAATGAAAAGATAGGTGTTGTAGAAGTTCCATTTGTCGGCATGGAACACCAGACGATAACTGCCATTGCTCCAAATTTCACACATAAATATCCAGGCTATAATTATATTTTATTCCACGAATTATGTCATGAGTGGTTTGGAAATTTGGTTACTGCGTATGATTGGAATGATTTCTGGATTCAAGAAGGATTAACCGGATATGTTGAGGCACTTTATGAAGAATATTTACAAGGTGAAATAGGATATAAAAAGAAATTGGAATTGAGAAGAAGAGGTGTTCAAAATGAAATACCACTTGCAATAGATTCTATCGTTAGCTCAAGAGATATATTTAGTGATTGGTCATATGCAAAATCAGTTTACATGATTCATTCACTAAGATATTTAATCGGAAAAGAAAACATAATAAAAGTTTTACGTTTAATGGCATATCCAAATAAAGAGTTAGAACATAAAACTAATGGACAACAATGTAGATTTGTAACTACAAATGATTTATTTGAAACAATAGAGAATGTTTGTGGAACAAACTATGACTGGTTTAAAGATGTTTATTTATATAAAGCAGAATTACCTACACTAATGATTCAGAAAAATAAAGATGGAGTTTCTTTAAGTTGGATAACCAAAGATAATTTGCCGTTCAATATGCCATTAGAGTTAAAAACAGAAAATGGACTACAAAAGATTGATTTTGATAATAATGTTGCATCCATTGATATTTCGAGAAAGGAAATACTTGAATTTGACCCTAATAAATGGATTCTATTCAATATTGAGGAATAAAAACGAGTGGTAACAGCATGATATAACGCAATACAAACCAGTTAGTTGCATTCAAGATAGGTAGTTATCTGGACATCTCGCTGTTTATACGTTTCCATGGCAACATAACTTTAGTACATAACCCGCCTGACCGTCGTGCAGGTTAAATTGTTTAGGGTACTCTCAATTCAAGTATTTTTTATATTTATAAAAACGTACAAGTAAATGTGAATTTCCAATAAAATTCGTAATGGTTGGAATGCATTTTATACAGCTTTGTAAAAGTGGCAAATTTAATAGTTACTAAGCTTGCTTGCATTGCGTATCCACTGTCGTAGCTGTAAGGCTTAGAAAACCGCAGACATATCTATATATTTCAAGGGTTTCGCAACCTGCCTCGCCGGCAGACAGACGAAACATTACCTGTTCCGCAATAGCGGAATGCATTAAAATAAACACACCCGGAAATTTCTTAATAATTATTTTACATTATCATATTGCCTTTAAAAACTGATAATCAGAATATTAAATCAATTTTAAGAAAATTCATGAATTAATCAGTTAGGTTGTATAAACTGAATTAAACAACACATAATCAGTGGTTAAATCGGTTCCCCAACCAATCGAAGATCCTTTTCCATTGTGCAAATCTATTTTAATTTTAATGTGAGATTCCCTGAGTAGTTTTTTCATGAAATTTCGGTCAAATTCTGCGGGAACTCCATTTTCCAGTACGAGAATAATTTTTTCATCAGAACCCATAAACAGGCTTACTTTCTCATAATCAAATGGCAAACCTGCATTACCTGCAGCGCTTATAATTCTTCCCCAATTTGGATCACGACCAAACATAGCTGTTTTCACAAGAGATGAGGTAGATATGGCTCTAATCATTTTACTTGCATACTCTTCATCGGGTGCATGTACAATTTCATATTCAATAAATTTCGAAGCTCCTTCTCCATCTGAAACAATTTGTTTAGCCAGATGCATCATCATTTCTTCCAGCTTTTTGCTGAAATTTTTAAACCCTATATCAGACTTTTTTTTCAGCTCAGTATTGCTGGCTTTTCCATTAGCCAATACTACAACCATATCATTGGTTGATGTATCTCCATCAATTGAAATCATATTGAATGATTTGTTAACAGCCTCTTTTACTGTTTTCTGCAGTAATTCAGGATCAATAGCCACATCTGTTACAACAAAAGCCAGCATAGTTGCCATATTAGGGTGAATCATTCCTGAACCTTTGGCAATACCTCCCATGTTTACTTCATAACCATCTACTTCAAATTCTATAAACCCTTCTTTGGCAAAAGTATCGGTGGTTAAAATGGCATTCGCGGCAAATGAACCAGCCTGTGATTTTGAGGTAAGTTTGCTTACATTTTCTTTTATTCCTGCTACAATTTCCTGAGTGGGAAAGGGTTCTCCAATAACTCCGGTAGACGCAACCAGTACCAATTCTTTATCAATACCTAATTCTTCAGCAAGCGTATTTACCATGGCTTCAGCACCCTCCATTCCCTGTTTGCCATTAGCCGCATTGGCATTACCAGCATTTATAACAATGGCCTGAGCTTTTCCATTTTTAATGTGCTTTTTTGATAAGATAACAGGTGCTGCAACCACTTGATTTTGGGTAAAAACAGCCGCCGCACTGGCCGGAACTTCCGAATAAATTATAGCCAAATCTCTACGCAGGGACTTAATTCCGGTATGAGCTCCCCAACATTTAATTCCTCTAACATTCGTTAAATTCTTTATCATTTCTGTATATTTTTTATTTTTCATGTTTATTAAGGATTTACAGGTACCATATTCAAGCCTTGCTGTTCATTTAAACCCAGCATTAGGTTCATATTTTGAACCGCCTGACCTGATGCACCTTTCACCAGATTATCGATGACACTAACAATTAGTATCATATTTGTACGCTCATCATAACTAATATATAAATCACAATAATTACTTCCTCTAACATCTTTAATGGCAGGAATTTGATTTCGCAACCTCACGAAGGGAGCCTTGTCATAAAATTCACTATAAATTTGCTTAAGCTTATTCTCATCCATTTTCCCAACTGGCCTGACATAAATAGTGGTTAATATTCCTCTGTCAACCGGTAATAAGTGTGGAGTAAACTGAACCATAGTATTCTTATCCGCTACTATATCAAGTATATTTTGTATTTCTATGGTATGACGATGTTTTTTTAGTCCGTAAGCCTTAAAATTATCATTTACATTTGAGAAAAGATTTACCGGATTAGATTTAATTCCGGCCCCTGTTATTCCCGTTTTTGAATCGATAATAATAGGATTTATTTCTACTAAATTATGGGACAATAATGGCGCTAAACCTAATATGGCACTGGTTGGAAAACAACCTGGATTAGCCACAAGCTTTGCATCCTTTATTTTACTACGAAATAATTCAGGACTTCCAAAAACAGCCTTTTTAATTCCATCAGGGTAGATATGCTCCATATTATACCATTCCTCATAATCTGCAGCACTTTGTAACCTGAAATCACCCGACAAATCCACTATCTTAAATGATTTATTATGGTGCTTCTTTACAAAATCCATGGATACTCCATGCGGGAGTGCCAAAAATACCAGATCCAGATCAAATTCGCCAATCTGATTAATCGACCGTAGTTTTTGATCCTCAATGCCCTGAAAAAATGGATGCACATCAGAAAACCGTTCTCCGTCTCTACTTTCCGAAGTAATCAAACTAATTTCAACATCTGGATGATTTTTGAGTATTCGCACCAATTCAGAACCCGTATATCCAGTGGCTCCAATGATACCAATTTTCTTTTTATTCATTTCTTTTAATTTCGTTATACGATTCATAAATCACCTCAACAACCCTTTTTAAATCGGCCGTTGGAATATTTAAGGGCGGCACCACCCGCAATACAGTATTTGCTGTAGCATTTGCCAACACTCCCTTTTTCAGCATTTTCAAAACCATAGGTTTGGTTTCAAAATTAAATTCAATTCCAAGCATGAGTCCCTTGCCTCTAATCTCTTTTATGTCTGGTATATTTAACTTTTTAATTTCAGTTCTTAACCAAAGTTCCTTTTTTAAAGTCTCATCCAGAAGGTTCTCCGATTCAATAGCTTCTAGCACTGCCAGAGACGCTGCACACGCTAAGGGATTTCCGCCAAAAGTAGTACCATGGTCACCAAATTCTATAGCCGAGCTAACCTTTTCATTGGATAATATGGCTCCAATGGGGACACCACCACCTAATGCTTTTGCCAGCGTCATTATATCGGGCTGTACTCCAACATGGTCTTTGGCAAACATTTTACCCGTACGGCCAATACCACACTGAATTTCATCAAAAATCAATACAATATTTTGCTCATCACAATAGTTTCGGAGATTCTTTAAAAAGAATTCATCAGCTATGTTTATGCCACCTTCGCCCTGAATAGGTTCAATAATTATTGCTGCTGTTTCTTTAGTTGCAGCCTTTTTTACCGCATCCAAATTATTGAATGGAACTTTTTTAAAGCCTGTTGGAATAGGCTCAAACCCTTTTTGCATTTGTTCCTTACCTGTAGCAATGGTAGCCAGCGTTCGACCATGGAAGCACCCTTCAAAGGATATTATCTCACCTCCTCTGCCAATACTATGGGCGTACTTTCTGGCAATTTTTATGGCTCCCTCAACCGATTCTGCTCCACTGTTCGCAAAAAACACACGATCGAGCCCTGAAAGGTCAATAAGCTTTTTTGAAAGCACGGCCTGAGGTACGTTTAAATAGAAATTAGAAATATGAAGCAGCTTTCCTGCTTGTTCCTGGATAGCCTTTACCAGACCTGGATGATTATGCCCAAGCACATTTACTGCAATTCCTCCAAGAGCATCAATATATTCATTGCCCTCTACATCCCATACATGAGATCCATCTCCTCTTTCAAAGGTAACCGGAAACCTGCCAAATGTTTGTAGATAGTGCTGTTTGTCTAAAGCTGATAAGTTCTCGTTTGTATATTCCATATTGCTGATTTAACTATTTTGTAATTAAAGTTCCTATTGCATCATTGTTAACATTTGCAATCTGCTCAGGCTTTGTACCATTAATTATTTTGGCACTATGAGCTCCCATATTAATAGCAGTTTCACAGGCTTCCATTTTTGGTATCATTCCCCCCTGTATTATACCTTCATCTTTTAAAGTTTTCACCTCCGGAATCGAAATTTTTCTAATTATGGACGAGGAATCATTTTTATCCCTCAACAATCCATCGACGTCGGTTAAAACAACAAACTGTTCAACCATTAATGCTCCGGCAAGGTATCCGGCAAAAGTATCTCCATTAATATTGTAGCCTGGACCATTATTATCAGCACCAATACAAGCAATTACAGGTATAAAATCGTTTTCAAGCAATTGGTTTAAAAGCTTAGGATTAACTTTTGAAATATCACCCACCTGACCCAAATCTACTTTTTGCTCCTTTCCGTGCACTACTTTTTTATGCCATCTTTTATGAGCAATTACAGTGTTCCCGTCCTTACCTGATAGGCCAACAGCACTAAATCCAAGGCTATTTATGATATTCACCAAATCGCTGTTCACCTGCCCCTTCAAAACCATTTCAATATATTTAAAAGATTCGGGTGTGGTATACCGCTGTCCATCAATAAATTCAGATTCAATATTAACCTGAGCCAGCATTTCTTTAATAAAAGGCCCGCCACCATGCGAGATGACAATATTATAACCCTTCTGTTTTAAGGATAAAATATTTTCTAAAACGCTCATTTTAACCTCTTCATCAGTCATGGCATTGCCACCATATTTAAAAAGTATTATTGGTTTTTGCATCATTATTAATTATATAAAATCAAATAATTCAGACACTCGCAATATTTATTGCATGCTGTATGCCTATATTATATCGTTTGATTCTGTTTTTTAAGGTTACCTTCATAAATTAAATTATGCAAATTTAGTAATTATAATTTTTTAGTCGAAACCATATTCATTATTAATGTATTAATAAGGATAGATACATCAATAATATGCAAGTTATAAAATGGCTAAAACTTATGCCTGCATTGCAGTGTAGTAATATGCTTTAACTTTTTTAAAACGTAAATAAAATTCACTTTTTTTTAATTTACGAAGCTAACTTAAACTCTGATGTAATCAAATATGCAGCCTTATTTATATCTGAGTAAACCCTCTTTATAATTGATACTTTTTTTGAGTTTGAAAAATATTTATTTAGATAACTAACAGATAGTAAGGGTTTTAAAAAGTGTTTAGAATTGAAAAATGAATAAAAAATCCAAACGCAGCCATCTTTTTTAAGTTAATAATAATGAGGTGTTTGTAGCTTTTTTACTGCTTCTCGCTCTCTTAATTTTCGTAATTCGTAGGCTATTCTTGCAGTTTTCTAGTATTTTCCTAAAATTTGCTTCAAATCTTTATTTCTAAAACCCCATGACCTATAATTTGATGATAATAAAACTTCAAGAAGTTCAACTTGGTGATCTTTTCTTAAATCCGCAGTTGCTATTTTTTCTCCTTTTTTATTTGTAATTGGTCTTGGTATTTCCGATAAACTTCATCGTTTCCGAGTAGAGCGGTTCGTTAACTTACCACTCCCACACAGACACGTACTAGCATCTTTCTCGCACACGGTTGCTCTCAAATCGGTTTCGCTGGAAGATAGGAATGATAAATTTTGGATTTTAGTTATGGCATCCACACTGTGATTAACTTCCCATACTTTCCCCAATTCCATGAAGGTTTTCCACCATGTCCGTTCAACCTCATTTGCAGAATCCGCCTTTCCTGTCAAAAATAACTATAAAATACCCTTATTATTAAAGGTAATTCAATAGTAACCATAATCATCTTGTAATTTGCGATTCAAATCAAATATTAGTTCTTCAAATTTCTTATTTCTGTTTTGTTTAATCCAATCATAATATTTTCGAACACCCTCTTTTAAAATTAAACCATGAATACTTATTTTTATATTGGATAGTATTTCCTTTAATACTACCTAATATCCGCAGCAAAAAAATGAAACCATAGATGGGCACAGTCTTACATGAAATATATTTTCACCCAATTGGGTGAAAACGAAATTAGTGTTAATTCGTAGCCTCAAAGAATCCGCTTGCGGATTTAAGGTACTAAGTAAAAAAAAGCCGGTGTATTACTACACCAGCCCTAATCAAAAAACACATTACTTAAACTTACTTATAAAGTATTTTAATAGCCCGGATTCTGAACTAAATTTGAATTTTTATCCATTTCATCTTGCGGTATTGGCATTAAATCAAAATGTTCTAAATAAAGGAAAGCTGGACGCTTTGTTATTGGAACCATTGTACGTTCGTAGGTTAGTTCGCCTGTTGCAGCATCTTTATAAACAAACATGCCATAGGTATTTTTCTCATTCAATACTTCAACTCCAATATGCCATCTTCTAATATCCCAATAGCGATGACCTTCACCTACTAATTCAACTTTGCGTTCTTGAACAATGCGTTCAAACATTTCTTCTTTTGATAATCCGGTAGGTAAATCAGGCTGTCCGGCACGAGTTCGAACGGCGTTAATGGCTGTATAAACCGATGCATCTGGACCTGCTGCAGCTTCGTTTTGAGCCTCTGCATAATTCAACAATACCTCAGCCAATCTAATTTCTTTCCAGCTTGTTTGACTTTTACCCCATCCTGGGCCATTGTCCAAAGCTTGATCTATGAATTTATTCATATTGTATCCTGTTGTTGTATTATTTACCTCGCCAAGAGGAGCATCAGGACCGTGAGCTACAACATCAGGATCAGAGCTTATGGAATAATCCATTACTGTTCCTTTAAATGTATTTCCCTGATATAAAACGGTTGCAGCAAGTCTGCTATCGCGATTGGCATATGGGTTTGTTTCATCATAAGCAGGATCTTCATCAATAGATAAACCATTAATGGTTTCATAACTATCCACTAAATCTTGAGTTGGGATAATCTGCGACCCCCAGTCGGCTCTAAAACTATAAGGAAATGATAAGCGATCAAAACCATGACCTTTTTCTGCTCCATTAAATAATACTTCAAATATCACTTCCGGATCTCCACCACGTGATTGAAATAATAAATTATAATCAGAACTTAATGTATATGTATTCGCATCCATAACCATTTTTGATAATTCCGCTGAACGAGTCCAACGTTCTGCAAAAAGCATGGCCCTACCATTTAAAGCCCAACATGCCTCTTTTGTTGCTCTACCTAAGTCTTCAGTCCCTAATTCACTTGCCGATGGCAAATCATCCGCTATTTCAGCATATTCGTAGTCAATAAAATCATATATCTCATCCGCTGTATTTCTCGGTACCATTAAAGCTTCAATATCATCAAGCGATTGCAAACCATCAATTAAAGGTACGCCTCCAAAACGACGCACTAAATCAAAGTATTGAAATGCTCTTACAAATCGAACCTCAGCTCTAACTCTGGTAATAAAAACAGGATCTAATTCACTATTTTCAGTCCCTGCTAAAAAATCATTGCAATAGCGAATGGCTTCGTATTTTTGATTCCAGTTATTTAAATCATTAGCACTTGAATTAAATAAACCTGGCACTATGGTTAGACTCGATTCAACCCATGGACTTTTATTACATAAAATATCAGTACAACAGTCGAGAATATAGGCATTCCCATATCCCAAAGTATTTACACCAGGAGTCTTCTCGTCAGATGGATCATCTAGACTCCTACGACCATATCCACAAGGCATGTAATTATAAATTTGGTACAAGTAAGCCTCCACAAATTGCTCATCGTTAAATACTTGTTCGCTACTAATTACATTAAGCGGCGCTTTGTCAAGAAAATCGTCATTACAGCCTACTAAAAGGAACAATAACAAACTCATTAGTAATATATTATATTTTTTCATCTTTTATTTTTTTACCGTTATTTACAAAATTAATAAGTAATACTTACGCCAAAAGTATAGGTCTTCATTATTGGATAATTCATATTTGGATTCTCAGGATCAAAATCTTTATTTCCCGCTAATGTCAAAATATTTCTTCCAGACAATGACAATACGACATTATCAATACCTACCCTATCTAAATAGCTGTTATCTGCCAAAGTATACGAAACATCTAGATTTCTTAATTTAATATAAAAACCATCGTACATCCAGTATGAAGAATAGGAACTATTATTATTTGACCTTCCAATTTCAAGACGTGGATATCTCGCATCTTCATTACCTTCTCTCCATGAATTGTCAGCCAAAACTTCTAAGGAGTTGTATTCTTTTTGGAAGGACTCTACCATTTTATAGTTATCGTATGCAGCTGCTCCTTGGAAATTGGCAGCTAGAGCAAAACCTTTATATTCAACGTTAAAGTTTAAGCCAAATACCAATTTTGGTGTGGATGACTGTCCAAAAATAATACGGTCTTCATCGTTAATTAAAGTATCGCCATTTATGTCTTTGTATTTGATATCTCCAGGCTGAAGCGATTTATTACCATTATTATCTTGCACAGCCCAAGCATCAATTTCCTCCTGAGTTTGAAATAACCCTTCTGATACATAACCAATACGAACATCAAAAGGTTGACCCGTTTTTCTTATCCTTGAAGGTACATCAAGAGCTTCAGCAATATACTTAACTTTACTGGTTGCATAAGTTATGTTACCCCCAACAGAAACAAAATAATCACCAAAATTATTTTTATAGTTTAAAGCGCCTTCATAACCCCAATTATCAACTTCTCCAAGATTCTCGGCTGGCAATTCAGCTCCAAATGTTGCAGGAACTGCTGCATCCTGATTCATTAAGATATCTTTGGTACTCTTTTGGAAATAATCGAATTCACCTGATAATTTTCCTTCAAAAAATCCGAATTCCAGACCAACGTTACTACTAACAGCAGTTTCCCAAGTTATATTTGAATTAGCAAGTCCTGTGGGTCTAACACCTCCATAAAATTTACCTCCAACAATCGCTCCTTCGTTATATTCGTAACCTGAATAATACGGAAAATATACATCATTGTCGTCAATGTTAATTCTATCGTTACCAAATTGCCCCCATGAAGCTCGTAACTTCAAGTTATTTAAGTATGGTATTTCTGGCATAAATTCTTCCTCAGAAATACGCCAACCTGCAGAAAATGCTGGAAACATGGCAAAACGACTATCGCTAGGAAAATTATAAGAACCATCGTAGCGTGCATTGGCTTGAACCAAATATTTATTATTATAGTTATATGCAACACGACCAATGTATCCTCGGCGAGCTTCCTCTCTTGCTTCACCTAAGTTATTTTTATTAATATCCGATCCAGCAAATATTTGATCAATAGCATCTGAAATAAAACCTTCACGGTATGCTCCAATTTTATCCCATCTATAATCTGATTGTTCAATCAATAAAACTCCAGAAATATTATGAGCTCCAAAGGCTTTATCATAATTTAAACCTGTTTGTAAGGTTTTCTTTGTGGCTTCTGATTTTGTTTGATCCAAAGTTATGTTAGTTTCGCTTGGTTGTGTATTGGTCAAACCATTTTCGTAAGTGTAGAAATTTAAAATATATGGGGTTGAAAATTCTTTGAAATTATAGAATTTTTTATCATAAGAATAATCAAAAATTGCTTTTAAACCAGTTACATAATCAAAACTATATTCAAGACCAATTTTAGTTTCAAGAAATACATTATTACCTTGTTTGTAGCCTGAATACATAGATTCACCCATAGGGCTACCTGCAGCTCCGTTACTATTTAAACCCAACTCATCGCCAGGAGTGCGCAATTCTTCAGGAATATAAGCGGGTACATAAGGTAAAGCTGTTCTTAAGGTTTGGTATAGTTTGTCTTCACTAACTGTTCCTTCATTGGTAACATCGGTGCGTGCCGCAATATCTAAACCAACTTTTAGGTTATCCGTCAGTTTTGCATCTAAATTTGATCGTACATTATAGCGTTTATAATTTGCTGCATCATATAATCCTTTTTGATCGATATAACCCAAAGACATAAAATATTTAGCCTTGTCGCTACCACCTGATGCCGAAATATTATGCTGTTTCATAGGAGCCCAATCCGACATCATTTCGCCCCACCAATCAGTTCCTGGGCGCGTTCCATTCATAAATTCAGCTTCTTCCTGAGGCGTAAAAATAGAGTCACCCCCAGAAATATACGAAGCTTCATTCAAATATTTTGCATAATTTCCAACAGTCATATATTCAGGCTTAAACGATGGCGTTGACATGGTATATGAACCACTGTACGTAATGGTTCCAGGACCTTCGCTACCGCGCTTTGTGGTAACCAAAATTACACCATTAGCACCACGAGCACCATAAATTGCAGCCGATGCCGCATCCTTTAATATGGTAATATTTTCAATATCATTCGGGTCTATTCTGTCAAACTCACGCTCAATACCATCAACCAGTACCAGGGCATCGTTATTACCGTAAGTACTTTTACCTCGAATCGTAAACTTAGGAGCATCCCCCCCTGGTCGTCCACTTTCCTGACGGGCAATAACACCCGTCATTTTTCCACTTAGTGTAGAAGTAATATTGGGGACCGCACGTTTAACCATATCATCACTACCTAGCGTAGAAACAGAACCTGTAAGATCAGCCTTTTTCATGGTTCCGTAACCAACTACAACTACTTCATCTAAACCAATCATATCAGCTTCTAAAGTAACATCAATGGAAGTTTTACCTTCAACAAGTACTTCCTTTGCTAACATACCTATGTATGAAAACACTAGTTGAGCATCGGCAGGTACATTGTCAATTGAATATACTCCATCAAAATTGGTTGCGGTTCCCATTGAGGTTCCTTTAACAACAATGGTAGCCCCAGGAATTCCTTCACCAGTATTATCGGTTACTTTTCCTGTAATTGAAGTGTTCTGCGCAAAGGTTTCAGCCGAAAACAATTGCAAAATCAAAACAACAATCAACATTGAAACGGACTTCAATTTTTGTTGTTTTATTAACCTATGCAAAATAGGTTTACATAAATTTAAGTGTGTAAATTTTCTCATATTAATAAATTAAAAGTGTTTAATAATGTTGATTCCCCTTTTTCCAGGATGTCTGTGCAATTAAAGTCACCCATTGATAATTACTTTTTTGAATAGTATTCTTGAAGAATAAAAAATGCTTTTTTCTTCTGCCCTGTTTCAGAAATTAGCCCTTTCCTATTCCAAAAATTCTGAAATTGTGGATGCTGACGCCTTGGTGATCTAAAATCAACAAGTATCCACGGAGTCATTCCACTAAAACCATCAATTTGCTCTAACATCTTAATTTGGTTAACATAAAGCGTGGCCTGGTATTCTTCAGTCCATAATGTACTATCACTTCCGTGATAGCCGGCAAGAGCACCTGCTCCGAATTCGGATATTACAACAGGTTTATCATACTTAATCTCCCATTTATATTTCGATAAGTTCGAAGGATGTCCTCCCCAATACCATCCTCCATACTCATTAAAACTTGCCAAATCAATTTTTTCTCCCAAAGGATCGTCCACTCTTACATCAAAACCCTCGCGTTCAACTTCTAAGGCTGCTGCAACTAATCGTGTATTGTCGAGTTCTCTCACATGGTCAGCTAAACTCATCATAAATTTATTGCGCGCTTCGGTAACCGGAGTTTCATTTCCAATTGACCATATTATTACCGATGCCCTGTTTTTATCTCGTTCAATACCTGTTGTAAGTTGGTTTAAAGCATTTGCATAGGTATCTTTATTCTCCCATGAAATAGTCCAGTATACAGGCACTTCAGCCCACACCATTAATCCCATTTCATCGGCTAAACGAATTGTTCTTTCATTGTGTGTGTAATGTGCCAGGCGTATGTAATTACAGCCTAGCTCTTTGGCCCAGGTTAAAACCATTCGAATATCACCATCGGAGCGTAATCGACCGGGTATTAATGGGTTTTCATCGTGAACAGAAATTCCTTTTAGGAACACTTGTTCGCCATTTAATAATATTTTTTTATGTTCAGTACTAATGGTTCTAAAACCTATTAGATCCGTTTGTTTATCATTATCTGTGCTTAGAGATACAGTATATCTATAAGGTTCATTTGGAGTCCAGTATTTTACTTTTTTAACAGGCAATTCAAATTCTACTTTGCCCGTAGCGTCTGTTTTAAATGTTTTATTAATGGAAAGTTCGGGAATACTTAAAACAACATTTTGTTGTAAAGCACTTCCATTTAACTGCACAAACCCTTTAATAAGGTTCCTATTATTTTTATCAAGCTGAACTTTATAATCATTTATAAATGTTTCAGGTACGCTTACTAGAGTAACATCACGGGTTATACCACCATAATTCCACCAATCAGTATTAATGGTTGGTATTTCATCCTTGTTGCGTTTATTGTCTACCTTAAGTACAATAAAATTGTTACCCCTATTTAATTTGCCTGTTACTTCAAATTGAAATGGGGTAAAACCACCTTTATGAGAACCCAATTTCTTTCCATTCAAATATATATGCGATTCATAGTTAACTGCTCCAAAATGAATAAAGTAACGGGTTTCATCTTTTGGCGTTACCTTGAAATCTTTTTTATACCAAATAGTTCCTTCATAAAGACTTAGATTTTCATATTGTGAATTCCAATCGCCAGGTACCTTTAGAGTTGGCTCTAAATCAAAATTATATTCCACTTTTTCAGTTTCAATAACGCTAGTAATGTTATCATAAAATCCGCCTTGGCCAGTTTCCGACTGATCAAATGGATCGTATCTATAATCATAGTAACCCATTTCATATGGATCAATTATATAATTCCATCTGCCGTTTAAACTGAGGCATTCTCTTCCGAAAATATTTTGTACTAATTTTTGAGCCATACTACTCTGAATACTTAAACCAAGAACAAGTATTAATATGAATGCATTGGGGGTTTTTACTTTAGTCATAAACTTATGTTTTAGTAAATTTTCAAGAATTTTTTATTGTTGTTTTTTAAAAAATCAGCTTTAACTATCTCCCTGCTTTTTGTCGATGTAAATATAATTTCACAATTAAATACCTACGTTCAGTATAATTTAATTCGCATATACCATTATCCATATATCTGTTTAACTGAGTATTACAAACTGTTTATTTTGCTTTTTATATTTATTATAACGGAACTTACTTTTAGAAATTGAGTGTTTACAAGGGTTAGGGGAATAAAAAATCACCAATCTGTGGATACAAATCTTAAACGATTGACTTTATGGTGCTTTACAAGTTACTGATTTTATTTCAATAGAATTACTAAAAATAACAAAAAAAATCATAATGCACTATTAGACAGATTATTAGCAAATAATATTTCTGTTGCTACAAAAGCAACTTTTTCGGGGCTATCCCCTATAAAATAAGGAAAGTTGCCAGTAAGTTCCGTTATAATAAAAAAAACACCCTTTAAATTCTTGGAAAGTTATGGTCGTACTACGCTCTTTAATAAATGAATATTTCTAATTTCGATGTATGGATAATATTGAATTTCTTATAGACAATAATGTATTAGTCAAATACAAATACATACTATATTAGCTACCGAAAAAGGGCTTATTATCACTTAGCAGTTAACAATAATTTTGACAGCGCTGTTGTAAAAATCCTAAACTACTTATCTGGGGAGACACAAGTAGTAAAATCAAAAAAATATAGTAAATGGGTACCACATTATTCAATACTGTTTTAATGGCACTATATGCATACAGTTCTAATCAAATGGAAGAATTATTCAGTTAAAAGGCTAAATCTCTAATAATTTGAGTAACGTTTGATACTTAATAATCATTGAAGAATATGAAATAAGTATATCAAATTAATACAATACTTTTTGTGTATATTGTAAATACTTGAGAAAAGGATTTTTAGTTTAAAATTTCAGCCATATGAGGATATTATTAAATTTATTACTTGTTTTTACTGTTTTTGGCTTAACTGGTCAAAATATAAGTTTTAATAC
The DNA here is from genome assembly GCA_027858735.1 of Salinivirgaceae bacterium. GTDB lineage: Bacteria > Bacteroidota > Bacteroidia > Bacteroidales > SZUA-534 > GH45. The sequence goes on along the minus strand of JAQICC010000427.1, from coordinate 28,971 downwards.
CATTAGCACCAAAGATGGCCTTTCAAGCAACTATACTACTGCTGTACTGGAAGATAGTAGAGGTTTTATTTGGATAACAACCAAAGAAGGGTTAAACCGATGGGATGGGTATAATTTTAATGTTTATAAGAACGATCCTAAAGACCCCCATTCACTACCTGGCAATTTTACACTTTGTTTAGCTGAAGATAAGCATGATAATATATGGATTGGTACAAACCAAGATGGATTATCGAGATACAATATTTCAGAAGAGAAATTCTATAATTACAATTTGATACCCGGAGACAGCAGTTCATTGCCAGGAACAGTAATACGTTGTATTTTTATTGATAAGAATGACAATATTTGGATTGGCACAAATGATGGATTAGCAAAGTATATTCCGTCAAAAAATGAATTTAAATTGTACCTCTTTAGCATTAATGGTCAAAAGCACAGAACCCACATTAGAAAAATTTTTCGATTAAATGATCAAGAACTTCTTATTCAAAATAATTCCGGCCTTTTTAAAATGAATTTGAGTAATGAAATAATTACTGAGTTTAAAAATAATGTAAGCACAGAAACTAATCCCATACTTAAAAGTTTTCCAATACTTCTTGATTCCGAAGGCCTATTCTGGATTGGATCACTTGACGGCCTTATAAAATATAATACAAAAACTCAACAAACAGTAAGCTATATTCATACTAATGATAATGAAAAAAGTATAAGCAGTCATAACTTTGCTGTAATATTTGAAGATAGCCATAAAAATGTATGGTTCGGAACTGATAATAATGGTGTTAGCCTTTACAATAAAGAAACTGATGATTTTACCCGTTTCAAAACCGACATTAAGAACACTAATTCAATTGCAAATAACATTATAACAAACATATACGAGGATAAAAATGGTATTTTATGGTTTACAACTCAAGAAGGTGGCGTAAGCTTTATTAATCCTAATATGAAAAAATTTGAACACTTTGTTCATAATCCGTTTGATGAAAATTCAATAAGTCACAATAAAGTAAGCGCCTTTTGTGAAGATAAAAATGGTACCATTTGGATTGGAACCGGAAATGGTGGAATAAACAAATTAAACAATGACAATAGCATTGATCGAATTCATTTGAAAAATAACTTTTTATCGCCTAGCATTTTGGCTATTATTGAAAATCCAAGTAAAGAAAATAGCTTATACATAACTGGTTGGGGTGCTGGACTTTATGAGTTAAATACAAAAAACAATAAATTAAAAAACCTTTTCCCAATCGATAATGGGAGCAATCATGTTCCTATAATCAATATTAAAGGAATGGGGATTGATTCTGACAAAAATGTTTGGTTGGCAACGCACCACAGACATGGAATTGAAGTTTACAATCCGGAAACCAATACCTTTTATAATAAATATAACCCTGGAAGTTTTAAATCGAACATTCTTGGATCGACATATGCGGTTAGTATGAAAGAAGATAGTAAAAAACGAATATGGATAATTACCTATACCGGACTATATATGTTTGATTCAACCTACAGATATTTTCATAGCTATAATGAAGATAGTAACACCATTTGCTCAAATTACGTATATACACTTCATGAAGATTCAAAAGGGCGTATTTGGGTAGGAAGTTCAAAAGGACTTGATAAAATTATTGAAACCGACACATCTATTTACTTTGAAAGATTAACACATAAGTACAATTTACCTTTAAATATTAAGGGTATTTTGGAAGATGATAATGGCATTTTGTGGTTGAGTTCGTCGCATGGTATATCTACCTTTGATCCGAGTACGAAGAAAGTAAAAACAGTTTTTAAGGCGGAGGAACTCGGGAACCATGAATTTTTCGAAAGATCTGTTTTAAAATCGCAAAAAGGCGAAATGTATTTCGGAAGCACTAACGGGTTTGTTAAGTTTCATCCTGATACTATTTTAAATGCCAAACTTAATCCAAAATTATATTTGATCGATTTTCAAATATTTAACAAATCACAAAAGGTAGATGCAAATAATTCGCCTTTAACAAAATCAGTATTAGAAACACAGGAAATTGAACTTTCTTATAAACAGTCAGACTTAAGTTTTGAATATGTAGCTTTAAACTACAATCGCTATCAGAATTTAGATTATGCCTACACCCTTGAGGGTTTTGACCCTGAATGGTATTTTGTTGGGAATAAACGATTTGCCCGATATACAAATTTACCACATGGCACCTATACTTTCAAAGCAAGAATTGTAGATGGTGACCAAATTTCTGAAGTTGGGGGCATAAATATTAAAATTAAAATTAACCCACCCTTCTGGAAAACAAAGCTGGCTCAAGTTTTATATGTTCTATTAATTATTTTAACCTTATACCTATTTCGCTATGCCATTATAATGCGTGAAAAGCTTAAAAACGAGCTTAAGATGGAAAAGATCGCTTTGAAAAATGTGCATGAAGCAAACCTTATGAAACTTCGCTTTTTTACAAATATCTCTCATGAATTCAAAACACCTCTTACTCTAATTAAGGCTCCAATTGATAAAATTATTTCTGATGAAAGCGAGCACCATTCTGATGAACACAAATCGCAACTTCGGCTAATAAAAAGAAATGCCGACAGACTATTAAAAATGGTAAATCAGTTAATGGATTATAGAAAACTAGAAGCTGGTAGCCTAATGCTTGAGACCTCGCAAGGGGATATTGTAGAATTCAGTAAAAACATTTGGGAAATATTCAATGAGTTAGCAACACAACGGAAAATCAAATATGAGTTTAAATCGTTGCTAAAAAAAGAGATTATGAGTTTTGATAGCGACAAACTTGACAAAATAATAAGTAATCTAATAGCAAATTCAATTAAACATACTGGAGAATATGGAAGTATTGTTTTGTCCATTAAAAAATTAAGAGCAACGAACAGCGAATCATCTAAAACAGATAACGATGAAATTGAAATTAGCGTAAAAGATGATGGTACGGGTATTCCTAAAAAAGATTTACCCTATATTTTCGACAGGTTTTATAGTGCTTCAAAAAAATCTGACAGCAAAATTGAAGGAACAGGTATTGGCCTAACTCTGGTTAAAGAATTAACAGAATTGCATGGAGGTAGAATTTCAGTATCATCAAAAGTCGGCGAAGGTGCTGAATTTAAAGTTATACTTCCCATAATAAAACAAACCGCATTAGAAAAAAATACCCAACAGGAAAAAATTAGCGACGAGGAAACAAAATATGATGTAATTGAACAACAGATTAAAAATAAAATTGAGAGCAAACAAAAAACTGAGAATAAATTCAAAGTGTTGGTTGTTGAAGATGACCCAGACCTCAGAGCATTCATTCGGAATGAGTTAGTGCAAGATTATGAGGTTTTAACCGCTAAGGATGGTGAAGATGGTCAGCGCAAAACATTTTTTAATTTTCCCGATATTATTATTAGCGACGTTATGATGCCCAATATGGATGGGTTCGAGCTTTGTAAAAGCATTAAATCCGATGAAAGAACAAGCCATATTCCTGTAATATTATTAACGGCTCGCCATTCTGAAGAAAAAAACATAGAAGGATTTGAGGCTGGTGCCGACGACTACATTTACAAGCCTTTTAACCTAACATTGCTTAAAAGTAGAATAAATAATCTGTTGGTACACCGATGGAATCTTATTGAAAAATTTAAAAAGGATGCAAATTTTGAATTTAGTAATGAAGGAATTGACACTAAAGATAAAGAGCTTATTCAGTCAATTATTAATATTGTACTCGAGAATATAAACGAAGAAAAAATTAATGCTGAATTCATATCAAATCGCATACATATTAGCAGATCGTTGCTTTATATTAAAGTTGAAGCAATTACAGGACAATCGGTTAATGAATTTATTAGAGGAATTCGATTAAAAAAAGCATTAAAATTACTAAAACAAAATAGTATGTCTATTACTGAAATTGCGTATGCTGTAGGCTTTAGCAGTCAGCCTTATTTTACAAGATGCTTTACTAAATTATATGGAGAATCGCCTACAGAATTTATTAATAAGACTTTAAATAACTAATATTGCAGGTAAAAACATTATGAATTGTAATCTAGAAACTAACAAAAAAAACAAAATAATAGATTGCACGTATTACCAAAACGAAAATATTTCGCATTAATCATAAAATAAAACATTTAACAATTTTTAAATTGAAATTATGACACGAAAATTAATATTATTTAGCTCACTAATGGTGGTTTGTTTAGCATTTTTAAGTTTTAACCAAAAACCGAAAACAGAACGAATTAAAGAAACAATTAACAAAAATGAATGGAAATTTATTCGTTCAGATGTAAAAAATGCACAAAAAGTAAAATTTAATGATACCGAATGGACATCAGTGACAATTCCTCATGATTTTAATGGCGGTAGTGATGGTGTACATAATGATGTTTTCAATGGCCGATTCGATTTCAAGAACGATCCTGACAAAATGACTATGTATAAAGGACCAGCTTGGTATCGCACAACCTTTAGTATTGATGAAAAACATGAAAACAAAAGAGTGTTTATTGAATTTGAAGCCGTTTCGCTAGTTGCCGATGTTTGGGTAAATGGCAAAAACGTTGGCCAACATAAAGGGGGCTATACAAGCTTTGAATTTGATGTTACCGATTTTATTAAATCAGGTAGTGCAAATACTCTCGCTGTTCGGGTTGACAATTCAAATGACAAAACAATTGCTCCATGGATGGCTGATGAAAAAAACTCTTTCCCCTATAGTTTTGACTACGCTATTTACGGTGGAATTTACCGCGATGTATGGGTAACTATTACCGATGAAATTAAAATTGAAAAGGTGCGAAATACACCCGTAGTTGGTGGACAAGCTCCTGCAGTTTTAACTATGGATACCTACGTAAAAAACTACTCCAAACAAGAAAAAGAGGTAACTTTACAATCCACCATTATTGATCCAAACGGGAAAGAAATAGCGACCTTAAAAAGAAAGAAAATAGTTGCACCGAATGAAACCATTAAAATACAGCAATCAGAATCATCTTTAGGTGAACTGTTTTTCTGGAGTCCGGACAGTCCAAAAACATATCGGGTAATTTCAACCTTAAGTTACGATGGACAAGAAGTAGATCAGTATGAAAGTAAATTTGGATTCCGCTACTTTTCACTTGCAAATAATCAACCTTTTATGCTTAATGGGAAAAAAACTCTAATTAAAGGTATTAATCGCCATCAAGATATGGAAGGTTTAGGCTATGCATTAAGCAACGAACAACATGTTATGGATGTTAAACTCATTAAAGATGCCGGTTTCAATTTTGTTCGTCACGCCCACTACCCTAGCGATCAGGCTTTTGCAAATGCCTGTCGCGATATGGGCATTATGCTTTGGTTAGAAATTCCTTTAACCGGAAGTACATCTGACGATCCTGCATTTTTGGAAAATTGCAAATCACAACTTACTGAAATGATTGATCAACATTATAATAACCCGGCTGTAATTATTTGGGGTATTGGCAACGAATCGGATCGTTCCGGTGGTGGCGAAGATGTATCGAACAAAGTATTTGGTGAATTGGCTAAGCTAAGCAGAAAATTAGACCCAAACCGCACAGTAACAGGGTGTAATTATAAATTTAAATCGAACCAGGATTTGGTTGACACTTATGCACCTCAGCACTGGGGTGGCTGGTATAGCCAAACCATTTCAACTTACAACCCGAAAGAAATTATTGGTGAATATGGTGCCGATATTGATCTAAACATTCGAACCAACGAAATTTTTGATATTACCAAAAATTACAGTGCTGGTGGTAAGCCTGAAATGTGGTCGCAAGAATACGGAGCTTTGCTACACGAATACAAAACATCAATGGGTTTGGCAAAAGCTGATAGTTTTCCGGGTCATTTTGCTTGGGTAGCTTTCGATTTTGCTTCACCACGTTTAGGGCGAGGGACTAATCCTATCCCATATATGAATCAAAAAGGATTGCTTGCTCATGATCATAAAACAAAAAAAGATGTATATTATTTTTACCAGAGTATGTATCGTAAAGCAAGTGAATTACCTATGCTTTACATAGTTCCAAGCACTTGGTCACAAAACAAACTTACAGAAGTACCGGTAAGCATTTGGGCTTATAGCAACTGCGATTCGGTATTACTATATAACGATTATAAAGAAATGCCTATAGGTGCAAGAAGCAAAAATGCAGGTCCAAGAAGCGATACTCGCTTTCAGTGGGATAACGTTAAATTAAAAAACAATGTTGTTTATGCCGAAGGGTGGTTTAATAACGAAATAGTTGCGAGGGATACCTTGCTTATTAAATAACAATTTATAAGGGGTAAATAGCTATGTTCGAATATATAAATAGGGTAATATATTCAACATAGCGGTTCCCACACAATTGTTAAATATATCCGTAAAAACTATACCGCTATTGCCTACATGACAATGAGCTCAAGAGAAAAAATAAATTTAAAAATGTTCTATCATGAAAAATTTAAGATACATGATTGCTACATCTGTTTTAATGGTTGTAACACTAATTTTAATAGTTGCTTGTGAAGATAAACAAGAGAAAATTGTTAATGAAGTAATACCTACAACGACTAAACAGCCTGTACAACAAGTGAACTTTCTAGGACAATGGCTTAACGAAGGAAAAAGGGAAAAACTGGTTCGCGATTTTACACGTCAATATGAGTTTGAAAACCAGCATATATTAATGAATTTAAAGTTCCCTGAAGAGGTTTACTACGATCGCACCATTTCAAATAGCAATCAACTCTTTATTTCTCAAATAATAAAAGATCCAAACCCAAAATGGGACATTATAAGACTTAATGACCAATATGAAGAAGTTTTAAATATTACCGGAGATTCACTTTGGGCTAAAAACAATTTGGTAGATTTTTCAAGCATTGCAGAATTTAGAAGAACTACACGCACCGATTTATTAAATGAAAAGGTTAAAAAACGCTGGGGCGGTATTATTCCAGGCCCCTTTATTGAAGGCCAATACTGGGCTATGTGGAGCAATGCCAATGTTGCTCGTAAAGTTGGTATTGAAATCAAGCAGCAAGGCATGACAGTAGATGACTTTGTAGGATATATTAAAGCGGTACACCAATACAATGAAGCTAATCCGGGTGACTACATTCAACCCATGCATGAAGCAGGGGACTGGACCACGGTAAATACTTTTGTTTTTCAAATGTATGCTTCAGCATTAAATGATTATGATCAATTATTTACACTAGAAGTCACAGAGAAAAAACTGGAAGCTTGGCACAAAACACTCACAATATTAGAAGAACTTTCTAAATATAATATTCTGAATCCTGAATGGAAAAATGTTAGCTGGTCTGATTCTAAATTCGACCTAATAAATGAGCAATGTTTATTCTATTCAAATGGTTCTTGGATGTATAATATTTGGAATGAAGAAAATCCGGAAAGTACCATGAGTTGTTTTCCAAACGAATACCCAACCTTTAATGAAACAAGTATATACCCCGGTGGCTATTTAGTAATGTGGGGTGTTTTAAAAAAATCGCCTAATAAACAGGCTGCCATTGATTTTTTATTGGCCATGAATAAACCCGATGTGGCAGAAATGTGGGTTCAATACACCAAATGTCCTACAGGTATAAAAGGCAAACTAACCGATGTATCGTTTGGAACCGATCAATTCGAAAATTTTTCATCATCGATACAAACAAAATTCGGATCAAATACCTATAAACCAACAGCGGAATCTTTTCAATACATTACCGGATCTATCAATAAAAACACGTATTATGTAGAAGTTATGCTTGGTGAGATAACTGCAGATGAAGCAATACAAAATATTAGACTAGGGCTTTAATAAGAACAAAGCATACAATAAATGTTTGAAAAGGATCGGTTAATTATCGATCCTTTTCTTTTTTATTCTTATTGAAGAATTTCACCGTATTATATTTTCCAATACCATCCACTACTTGCTACAGTTAATTACAGGCATAGAACTATGCAGGATAGAATCCTACTGCGTTCCATTTAAACCTGAGTTATCCGAAGGTAAACCTTTCAGGCCAATCAATAGTATCAGTCTAAAATATGTGAATCCTAGGTAAAAATATTTATTATACTACGCTCAAAGCACGATTTAAAATTAAGACAACATCTTAATTTAGTTTAATTAAGGCCTTTATCCTGTTTATTAACCCTTTGGTTAAATTACAATTAAAAAAACCGGCTGCTACATTATTTTAATTAATCGCTAGCAAGGTTCCTTAAAATGAAAATGATTATCAGGAAAAATTACAAAAGGAATGCAACCCTTGTATTTTGATTGGCTCTAGATTTAAAATAGCGATGTTAATTGTTACTTTATATTTGTTTCGTCGCAAACAAACTTCATTTAATTTATTGAATATTAATCGTGCGACGATTATATTCCAATTCAATTTTACCGGGGGTTAAAACCCCCGGCTATTAATACCTGACTCGCCGGCAGACAGGTTAAAGCCCTTAAGGTTTCCTAAATTTATCAACGAAAAACTGAACTACAGCCTTTTGATTTTTTAACGTTGTCATATCCAACGGACGATGATAAGTTAAAGCACAGGCTAAATGTATAAGAAACATGATAGCACATATATACCTGTCATCGTTTACATAATAAAATATAAGGCGTTAGTGAACTAAACTGATAGTCATATAAATTAAAAAATCCTCCTGATAAATTTACCAGAAGGATTTTAAACTCATACTGTTTTAAAAACTACTATTAAAACACTTATTAACTATTCTTTTGTAATTGAAAATCTAGAAACTGTATTATTTGTTGTTTTAATTTCTAGAATATAAATTCCTTGGTATAAATCACTGAAATCAACAGTTTTTTCACCCTCAAACAAGGTTACTTTCTTCATAAGTGAACCTGATATTGAATAAACATTAACATCGGCTCCTTTAGAAACACCTTCGATTGTAAGTTCATTAACTACAGGGTTAGGATAAGCTGAAATACTACCCATTTCAAAATCACTTATAGCAGTTTCAAGGCTATCTTGAACTTCAATGGTAAATGTTTTACTAAAAGTATTTACACCATCATTAACTTCAATACCAATACTGAATTCAGTATTTGTTTCATAATCAAATACTGAATTTGTTAATAATGAATCACCTGAAATTTCAAACATTGCATCATCGTTACCACCCTTAAGTTCAAATGTAAAGCTTGCATCGGCATCAGCATCAGTAGCCGAAAGTGTACCAACAACGGCACCTACAGGCAACTCTTCAACTATTGTAGCATTGCTTAAGGCAATATCCGTAGGTGCTTCGTTAAGGTCATTTACAGTAATAGTAATTGCCTTAGCAAATACATTACCGCCAGTATCTTCAACAGCTATATAAATGCTGTAAGAAGCTTTTATTTCAAAGTCAGGAGTTTCAGCCAAAACTAAACTTGTATCCGAAATGGTAAACGCAGCATTATCAGCATCGTTAGTTCCATCACCAACTGCTAAACTAAATGTATGACTTTCAACTGTATCAGCATCAACTGTAGTTAAAGCAGCCACTTTTATACCTGCAGCCGAATTTTCATCCACTGAAGTTGCCGATAAAATAATATCCGTTGGAGCTACATTTTCAACAACATCTAACACATTAATTGCAAACACAGCTGTATCAGCAAGTTCGCCATCGCTAACTGCAATGCGAATACTTTGAACAGGAGTTGTTTCATAATCCAATGAAAGAGCTGTCATTAAAGTGTCACCTGAAATAACAAAGTTTGCATTTTCAGTACTTCCTTCGCCGTCAACCAACGAATAAGTTAAAACTGAATTTGCATCTTCATCAAAAGCACTTAAAACACCTACTATTTCGCCTGCTACATTTTCAGTAACTGAACTATCGCTTAAGGCAATAGTTGTTGGCGCTTCATTTATATCAATAATGGTTAAACTAACCTGACTAAATACGGTGAATGTCCCGTTAGTAACTTTTAAATTAAGACCATAAGCACTTAAAAGCTCATAATTTGGCGATTCTTTAATAAATAAACTGTCGTTTGAAACCGAGAATTTATCATTGTTTAAAGTATCTCCTTCTGCAGCAACAGCCAATTCAAAGCTGTGAGTTGCACTAGCATCAGTATCACTTGCACTTAATTTTGCAACAAAACCAATGGGTGTGTTTTCAACAATCGTATCAGGTGTAATGGTTACCCCTGTAGCTCCTGCATATTCAGCAACATCAGTTACTGTAATACTTAGAACTGCTTCAAAAGAAACGGTATCATCGGTAACTTTAACACGAATACTTTGTGTTGGTGCTGTTTCAAAATCCAATGCTACTTTTGTTGTTAAAGTATCATTGCTTATGGCAAAATTGGCATTGTTTGTATCACCGGTTCCAGCAACTAAAGCATAGGTATAAGTTGCTGCTGTAGTATCTTGATCGGTTACACTAAGCTCGCCTACTAACTCGTTTGCTTTGTTTTCAACCACAGAACTATTCGATAATGCAATAGCTGTTGGTGCTTCATTAACATTGGTAACCGTAATGGTAATTTTCTTTTTTAATAATCCAAGGTTACCATCATTAGCTTCAACTACAATATCGTAACTAGCTTTTGTTTCATAATCTAAAGCTGTTTTAACAAATAACGAATCGTTACTTATTTTAAATGAGGCGTTATCCACAGAATCGTTAAGAAGACGGAAAGTATGAGTATCGCTAGCATCAGCATCTGTTGCGCTAAGTTTAGCCACAAAAGCATTGACTGCACCATTTTCTGCAATTGTATTTGCTGAAAGTGCAATATCTGTAGGTGCTAGGTTATTTTCATTAATATCGGTAAGGGTTATTGTTACCGGTAGCGTTGTGGTTAAACCATCGGCATCAGCAACCTGAACTAGTACTTTATACGTTGCACCAGGAGTTGTTTCATAATCTAACCCTGTAACTTCAGATAAAAGTTCATTTCCTGAAATGGAGAATTTATCATTATCCGCATCATTTGTTCCATCTGTTGCAAGTGAATAAGTTAAGACATCATCAGCATCAACATCATCGGCAGTTAAAGTCCCAATAAAAGTACCTATCGCACTTTCTTCAGCCAATAAACTTGAGCTTAGAGCTAAGTTTGTTGGAGCTTCGTTTACATCAATAATGAGAATAGTATCTGCCTTTTCAAATGTTAAACCAGCAGCATCGGTAACTTTTACATAAATTTTGAACGTATCTTGAATTTCAAAATCAGGACTAGCATTAATGCTTAATTTATCTCCTGCAATAGTAAATGCATCATTATCTACATCATTGGTTCCATCACCATCAACTAGTGTAAATGTGAACGTATCCCCAGCATCTACATCGCTTGCAGTTAAGGTAGCTACTTCTGTGTCGGCTGCAACATTTTCATCAATAGCTTCAGTACTTAAGGCAATAGCAGTTGGAGCCTCATTTACATCAACAATAGTAATGGTAAATGCTTTTTCAAATGTTAAACCACCGGTGTCGGTAACTTTTACATAAATGCTATAGCTTGCTTTTGTTTCAAAATCAGGACTAGCATTAATGCTTAATTTATTGTCTGTAATGGTGAATGCTCCATTATCTGCATCATTCGTATCATCACCAGTAGCCAATGTGTAGGTAAAGGCATCACCTGCATCAGCATCGGTTGCGCTTAAGGTACCTACTTCGGTGTCAGCTGCAACATTTTCATCAATAGCTTGAGTACTTAAGGCAATAGCAGTTGGAGCTTCATTTACATTAGTTACCGTTATCGTGAATGTTTCTTCTACCGCAGCTGAATTACTATCAGTTGCTTTAAGTCTAACATTGAAAGTAGTACCTAATACTGCAACTGACTTAAGATTTAATTCGTTATCGTTTAATATTTCAAATGAAGCATTGTCAGTATCGCCCGTTCCGGTTGCAAAAGCATAGGTTAAAACCGTGCCTTCATCAGGATCATTAGCGGAAATTGTACCCACCAACTTTTCGCCTTCACTTACTGATGTAGATGACAATTGCAAATTCTCAGGTACTGAATTGGTTTCTGTATTGTCAACTAAACTGAAGTTATCGAAATAAACCGTGTCGCCTCTACCTACAGCATAAACCTGTGTACCTCGCTGACCCAATTGGAAACCTACACGGCTTTTCGCTGGAGAGCTTGGTGCTGTAAAGGTATAGGTAAAGGTTTGTTTGGTATTCGTTAACGTATCTGTAGTACCATCTAAAAAGTTTGTCCAAGGGCTTCCGTTAACACCAACGGTTATGCCCATGTAATACTCTGTAGAATCACCGTCGTAATAACCGTCAAAGCTATAGGTGTATTCATGGTCTTTAACAAAATCATACTCATAATAGTATAACTCAGTACTATAAGAATTAGTCCCGATTGAATCAATGGTTAACTTTAACTCTCCATTACTCCATACCATGGTAGCAGTACTTGCTTTACTAGCTACCCAAGGGCTTACATCGCTATCAAAAGTACCATTCGTTACTATATTTGCAACGGTACCTTGATTGGTTGCTGTAATTGTTATTGCCTTAGTAAAAGTATTGTGGTTCCCATCATCGGCTTTTACATATATATTATATGTTTTTTGTGCTTCATAATCCAACTCAATGGCAGTATTAACATCAGATCCAGAAATTGCAAACTTGGCATTGTCAGCATCATTTGTTCCATCACCATCTATTAATGTAAAGGTATGCGTTTCTAAAGCATTGGTATCGGCCGCAATTAAAGTTCCAACTTTTGTTCCTGGAGCTTTGTTTTCAGCAACCGTTGCATTGTCAATGGTAATATCGGTAATTGGTGCACTAGCTTCGTTAATGTCTAATACCGTAATTGTAAATTCCTTATCGGTAGTAGGTGTTCCAGTAGCACGAATTGTAATCGTGTAACTCGCTTGTGTTTCATAATCTAAAGAATCCACAGTAAACAACGAATCATTATTAATAGTAAACATTGCATTATCAGTATCATTTGTACCATCATTGTAAACAGATAAAACAGCACTTGCTATGTTAGCAGTTGATAGTTTACCCACGAAGGTTCCTACGTTTGCTCCTAGTCCTTCTTCTACATTAGTTTTAGATAAATTAATGGTAGGAGTAAGTGGTGCTAAATACCCAACAGCATTTAAAAACAACTGATCTCCATCTCCAACATAGCTATAACCATAATCAGAAGCCAAAAACATACGCTTTCCGACAGGAGTTCCTGAACCAGTATAGAATTCTGTACCTGCATCCCACTCCGCAGCTAAAATATAACCAGTACCCGCATTATCAGTTGCTAAAATAGTACCGTTACCAGCATCAGTAGTACCAATGGTTTCAAATTTTGTTACAAGAGTTCCTGTAATATTTGAGCCATCAAGGGTAATGCCATTAAAAAGTGCATGCGACGGCACTTGAGCTACCATTTGAGTTCCACCTGTATTTGTAACGCTAGTAGTATTAAAATATCTTAACCTACTACTACGGGCACCATAATCAAACATATGTAATACGGGTGTTGTAACCGTTTGCCATACAGCAGGCGTTGCAAACTCACCACTATTATTAACTTTTGAAATAATAACTAGGTCATAATTATCATTAAGATCAGTAGCTAAGGTAGCATCAAGGTTGCTCCAAGCAAAGGCGGTTGATGTAACCGTGTAACCCGCATTTGTTAGTGCTGTGATATAACCTGCATCCGCTCCTGCATCTTTTGTACACCATGCAACATTTTGCGCATTCACACTCGATATTCCCATAAAGAGGAATAGAGAGCAAGTCATTAGTAAAATTTTTGTTCTCATTTTAATATAGATTTAGTTAAAAATAGATTAATTGATTCCCTTTTTTTTGATAGTATAATAATAGCTGGAATAACTTTTTTAGGAATATACTATTGTCTTAAAATCATGGCCTATTTTACTAAACTGCTCTGAAATGCTATAAAACCAACAACTTAACAGCAGGGCTAGAAAGCAGTATTACTAAGGGGTTAGGATAATAGTTTATGTAAAGTGAACAATGTTATATAACTTTACCTTTTAATCATATTACTTTTATCTTAGAAAAAATTGAAGATTTAGTTACTATATTTTTTATTTTACCTGTCGTTCAGTTTTTTAAATAATTTTTAGATTTTAATAGACTATTTATGAGAAAGTTTACAATTTTAATGCTAGCCATTTCATTTATTTTTGGTTGTACAGAGCATAGTACAACAGAAACTAAGTATAATAAGGTTAGTAAATTAGCTACTGCTGAAACAGAACAGAAAATTCAAGACATTTTAAGCCAGATGACCTTGAAAGAAAAGGCAGGGCAAATGATTAACCTGGGACTGCCAGCTGTTTTGCAGGGGAAATATTGGGATAAAAGAAGGTCTGTAAATTTTGATACCGCTCGTTTTAAAAAATACATTGTTGATTATGCCATTGGTAGTATTCATAACACCCCTCGTTATCCGGCCTTGCCCAAAGAGTGGAATTATATTGTAAAAACCATACAAGATGCAGCCATGCAAAAAACTCGCCTAGGCATTCCTGTATTATATGGTATAGATAACATTCACGGTGCAAACTATGTAATGGGGTCGGTTTTGTTTCCGCACCAAATAGCTATTGCGGCAACCTGGAATACCGAAATGTCGAAAATATGTGGTGAAGTTACTTCCTATGAATCAAGAGCAGCATCGTTACCTTGGAATTTTAATCCTAACGCCGATGTGGCAATGAACCCCATATGGGGAAGAATTTCAGAAAGCTTTGGTGAAGATCCTTATTTGATATCGGAAATGACCGCTGCTTACATTGAAGGCTCGCAACAAAACGGATTAGACGATTCACTTTCCACAGCGGTATGTGTTAAGCATTTTCTGGGTTATGGTGCTGGAAGAAATGGTAAAGACCGTGCAAATGCTACAATTCCCGAAAATTATTTAAAGCAATACTACCTCCCCCCATTTGAAAAAGCCATTGAAAGCGGTGCCATGGGGGTTATGGTAAGTTCGAATGCCATAAATGGCCTTCCATGCCACATAAATAAACATGTAATTACCGATGTTTTAAAAGGCGAAATGGGCTTTAAAGGCGTGGTAATTTCAGATTTTAGCGATGTTGAATTTTTAACCGCTGCACACCTTTCAATTGAAGACAAAAAAACAGCAACCAAAATGACGGTTAATGCTGGCCTCGATTTATTAATGAACCCCTACGATTGCGATGTGGTTGATTATATTATTGAATTGGTTAAAGAAGGAGAAATTCCAATGAGCAGGGTTGATGATGCCGTAACCCGCATTTTAAGAATGAAGTTTTACCTTAATTTGTTCGAAAAGCCCTACAATAACCACGAGGATTTTACTGAAGTAGGTGGCAAAAAACATGTAGAATTAAATTACCAATCGGCTTGCGAAGCCATTACACTTTTGAAAAACGACAGCTTGAATGGCCAAGCCATTCTACCACTTAAAAACAATAAAAGAGTGTTGGTTACCGGTTACACGGCCAATTCTATCAATTTATTAAATGGTGCTTGGTCACGCAGCTTTTCTGGCGCAGATACTAAATATAATGATCCAAGTAAACTTACTATATTAGATGCTATTAAGGCTGAGCTTGGTGCCAATAATGTTCAATATGTTGAAGGAACTAACTATCTTGAAGATATTAACACAAGTAAAGCTGTACAATTAGCTAAAAATGTGGATTATATAATTGTATGCGTAGGTGAAAAAACAGCTTCAGAAAAACCTTCTGATATTAATGAACTACCTCTACCGGAAGTTCAACAAGAACTGGTTAAAAAGTTAGCTGCAACAAATAAACCAATCATAATGGTTATGGCACAGGGGCGTCCTCGCATTATTAATGACATTGAACCCTTGGTAGATGGTATTTTAATGGCCTACTACCCCGGACAAGAAGGTGGACGAGCTATATCTGATATTATATTTGGGAAAGTAAACCCAAGTGGCAAGCTACCTTACACTTACCCAAAATACACTGGAAATATGGTAAGCTATTACCACAAAAAAACCGACATTCGTGCAGCCGACTGGAGCTATAACGGATTTTACCGTCAATACGATTTTGGGTTTGGATTATCGTACACAAGCTTTGCCTATTCAAACTTGAAAATTGCTAGCGATACCGTTTCAGGAAAACAAGAGTTAACATTTTCATTTGATATAAGCAATACAGGGCAGCGAGATGGTAAAGAAGCGGTACAAGCATATATTAAAGATATGTTTGCCATCATTTCACCCGACTCAAAACGCTTGGTGCGTTTTGATAAAGTTGATTTAAAAGCCGGTGAAACCAAAACCATTGAATTTACCTTAAACTGGAACGATCTGGCTCATGTTGGTATAAACAATGAATGGATTGTTGAAAAAGGCGATTTTGAACTTCAGATTGGAGGCAATTCAAACGATGTACTAACTAAAAAATTCTATTACAAGGAATAAATAAATTTGTTCTTCTGGTTAAACCGCTTTCATTTTGAGAGCGGTTTTTTTGTTGTAATATAAACGAGCGATGCTTTCAAAGAGTAACTATTAGGTACCCTACACTCTTTATATTTTTATAAATAACCTCATCAAAAACTTAAAAAACAGATGACAAAAAAAGGCCACCCTAATGGACAGCCCTTACTCAAACTACTATGGTTCTACTACCAATTTTGTGGGTAATGTTAAAATTATATGAGTTTTTTAGTTTTTAAGTATGAAGTTCTCAGTATTCAGTTCTCAGTAAACTTGACTGCCTACAGAGAACTGCCTACTATATCTCACTTAAAAAATACTCTTTATAAAATTATTTTCCACTAAATTCGTAGTAATACCACTACTATAAACTTAAATTTACCTAACCCGAAGTATCTAAACATAACTAACAATAAAAATTAAGATTTAGACACTCTCTTTATTAACTCAAATCATGAACGTTCTTAATTATTTACTCAATAGTTATTTTTTTAAAATAGTGAATTGTTTTAATCTTTAGCATAAAAACTTATATTTCTCATCTCCAACTTAATTAAATAAAATAGCACACCTATCAAATATTACGTTGTAAAGGTAATCATCATCCAACTACCCTTAATGCAAAATAGTCCTTTGATCATATAATCCTATCCAAAATTCACCAAAAATTACTTTTGTTTAATTGAGTTAAATAGCAAACAATAGCGCATTACAAAAAGACAATAATGAATCAATCTCCCTTAATAATTATCTATTATTACGCTATCAATTTTTATACAATTTTAAATCACTATTATATGAAAAAGTTTATTGCAATTTTACTCACGATTGTACTTTTAAAAATCGGTGCTCTAGCACAAGAAATTAGTCCTTATTTAATAGGAAATAACTATTGGTATCCAACATCAGGTTCATTACAAACACTTATGCAAGTGGGTAATGCTATTGATACTGCAGATTTTCAGACCATACGCATTGGTGGTTTTGGAGCAAATGGTTACACAAACGCACAATTCATTCAATATATAAAAGAAATTCAAGCAATTGGTGCCGAGCCCATTGTCCAAGTATCGGCAAGTAAAACCGACGCCCAAGTTTTAGATTTAATAAGCGAAATTAATATTGAAAATGAGTTGGGTGTTAAATTCTGGGCTATTGGTAACGAACCCGACCACGATGGTGGTGGTAACTTAAGTGCCTCACAAGTTGGTACTTACATTAGACAAATTGCGCCAATTTTAAAATCTATTGACCCCTCAATAAAAATAATTGGACCTGCCTATGCCGGTTATAGTAGCAGTAGTTTCGATCAATTATTAGGTGGTTCAGCTGATGTTTCAGGTAAAGATGACAACGGCAACTATTATATCGACGTTTTTTCATTTCACACCTATGGCCAAATAGAAATTACAGGAATTGAGTCAAATGTGGATAATTTACTGGTTAAATTAAATAAAGTTAACGCTGATCGTCCCGAAGCACCTATTAGCTGGATGATGGGTGAATTTAACATGCATTGGGATAATGAAGAGGTAACCGACCCTGATGGTTACGTATGGTCGTTTCATGCAGGACATGTTTTTGCAGACTTTTATAATATGGGAATGCGAAAAGGAGCCTCAATTCTTTGTCCCTGGAGTATTTTTGAAGGAGATGGAAATAGAAGCGGCGGCGACCTTGGACTTTTTGATGTAGGAGAACCTCCATTGGGGCGTTCAAGCTACTACCACAGTATGATGTTGGGGCAGAATATGAAAAAATACCTAACCACCGATGCATCAACGCAAAGTGATGTACGATTAATCTCAATGAAAGATTCAACTGGAGTATCGGTAATGATTATGAATAGAGACAAAGAAAAATCATACACCTATTCATTAAAATTAAATAATGAATATGGAACAAATGCACCTTTGCAAATTAAAGTAGATGCTGGTATTGATAAACAAATTACCGGAGTTATTCCTGAGTTTGCCACACAAATGCTTGCCTTTGATGCTGATGGTAATTTAATAAAACAGTATACCTATACTTCACGTGATGCAGACCTTCAGCAAGGCCCTAAAATTGAAATGATGGAAACAGCATGTAACGCTGCTCCAACCATCAATTTTATTGAAAAATTAAATATTCCTGCCGATTCTGGTAGTTATACGGTTCAACTTAGCGGAATTTCTGACGGCAATAATTGCAGTCAAGGCCTAACAATTGAAGCCTATAGTTTAAACCCAGCAATAGCTAATGCCAGCAATTTAGATTATACGAGCTGCGATTCTACCGGTACCTTAACTATTACACCAAAAAAAGCCGGAAGAACTACCATCATAGTTAAATTAACTGACGGTGGCGAACCTGGATGCAACAATGGATCGGTAAAATATATGGGAATTGATGTTAACAGTTATGCCATTCATAATATTCCAGCTCTTGTTGAATGTGAAGATTATTTTGAAAACAAGGGGCTAATTCCCGAAAATAGTACATTGGGCACCTTGAGTTTTGGTTATTCCGATGTAGGTGACTACTTGTTGTATAAAGTAAATGCAAGCTATACCGGTACACACTATTTAACAGTTGGCCTTGCAAGTAATGCTACTACTGCTGCTGTTATTAATATACTTGAAGACAACACAAAACTAGCAACCTTAACTGTTGAAAAAACAGGTGGTTGGCAAACATGGGCTACCCAAATGGTTAGCTTCGACTTAAATGAAGGCATCCATACCTTAAAATTAGAATTTGAAAAAGCAGGAGCTAATCTTGATTTTCTAATATTTACTACCGACCCCGGAACCAATAATGTACCTTATACTGCTATTACTTCTCCAAAGCAAGGTGAAAAATTAAAGAGTGCTGCATCGATCGTACTAACAGCCAGCGGACTTGATATGGATGATGCTATTGAAAAAGTAGATTTCTTTGTTGATAACAACCTTGTGGGTACTGCTCTTAACGAGCCTTACCAAGTGGAATGGATTTCAGTATTCCCAGGTGACCACATTCTAAAAACTCAAATTAGCGATGCCGTTGGTGCTACAACCGAATCAAAACAGGTGTCATCAACAATACTCGAAACTTCTGAGGCCATTGAAATTCCAGGTGTTGTTGAAGCTGAAAGTTATATTGCCATGGAAGGCATTCAAACAGAAGAATGTACTGAGGGTGGATTGAATGTTGGATATATTAATGCTGGTGACTGGCTAGATTATTTGGTAAGTGTTCCTGTGCCTGGAAAGTACACCATTAAAGGACGTGTTTCTGGTTGGGCTAATGGCAGCTCCTTTGATTTAAAAGACGCAGCCGGAACATCATTGGCTACTATTGAAATTCCAAATTCAGATGGATATCAGGAATGGGTAGACACTGAAGTTTCTAATGAATTTGAGTTAAGTTCTGGTCAACAAATTATTCGTATACAAGCCAATACCGATAAAATGAATCTGAACAACTTTAGCTTTGAAAAAGTAAGCGCTACTGAATTATCGTCATTAACTTTAAGCCCTTCAAGTGCAAAATTGGCCATCGGGAATTCAATAAAAATAATTGCTACTGCCGTTGATGCGAACAATAATACCCTATATGTAAATCCAGAATTTAGTGTTGATAATAATGGCTTAATTAATGAATATGGTGTTTTTCTTGCCCATATTGATGGAACATTTACAGTTACTGCAAAAATAGCTGATTTAGAGGCTTCGGTAAGTATTGATGTTGTTGCAACTCAAGAAAACTATACGGTATCATTTATTATTAGCGATGAAGAAAATTCAGTTCTTAGAAATGCTGAAATTAAACTTCAAGGCTATTCACAAAAAACCAATGCCGATGGCAAAGCTATGTTTACCAATATTGCTCCGGCTGAAGACATGGTATTTACTATTAGTAAGGCAAATTATTACGATACAACAAACCTTGTAACTATAACTAATAATGATATTGAACTAGAAATTACGATGAATAAAGTTGCAACTTCAATTGATGTTTCCATGGAAAATAACATTCAATTATTCCCTAATCCGGCTACAGGCAATGTTGTTAACATTACCAATGCCAAAGGATTCAACTTAAGTGTTATTGATGTTTCAGGAAATAATGTTTTGCTTGAAAAACTTGAAAGCAATAATGAAGTTTTAAATATTTCAATACTTGAAACAGGTATTTACTTCATTCGAATAGAAAACAACAGCAGTACTATTACACACAAATTTGTTGTTAAATAATCATCTCAAAGTGATTAATATTACTGCCTCAAGATTTTTCTTGGGGCAGTTTTTTTTCATATAATAAATAATTCAAATAAAACGCAACCGGACAAACAAAAAAAACATTATACCATCCTATATTTCAAGCACTTACCCCCACTCAACTTTTTATAAATGTTCATGACTATAAGACTATAGTACATTTAAAAATCCTACTAAGTTAGTAATATTGATAATAAAATTGGGAATGCTCCTTGCATTCAAACATGTAGCTAATTATACAATAAGAATATCATGAAAGACTACCAAGACAAAAACTACAATAAATTAAAACTAAAAAAATACACACGAATTGAATTTGCTTTGTTGACAACAATAATTATTATGCTTTTATTGGGTTTAAGCATCATAACAAAGGCACAAATTGTTAGCCCTTACCTACTTGGCAATAACTACTGGTATCCGGGTTCAACAGTAAATAGCCTTCTGACTCCAGGTGGTAAAATGGAAAAGGCCAGTTTTCAAACCATACGAATTGGTGGGTTTGGAGCCAATGGTTATACCGATACCGAATACAAAGAATATATTGAAACCATTCAGGCCATGGGAGCTGAACCTCTTGTTCAGGTTCGAGATAATTTAACCACTCAACAAACCATTGATTTTATTACCTATATAAATGTAACAAACAGTTTAAATGTTAAATACTGGTCAATTGGTAACGAACCCGATCATGATGGTGGTGGCAACCAAACAACAACACAAATAGCAACTTACTTTAAACGAATTGCCGCTGCTTTAAAATCGGTAGATCCCACAATAACCATTCTTGGACCTGACCATGCCGATTATAAAACATCTGAATACGGGGCACTATTAGGAGGTACTGATGACATTACCGGAAAAGTACCTGGCGAAGGTTACTATTATCTTGATATTGTGACTTTTCATAGATATGACATAACTGATGCCTCTGAAATAGAATGGGTAATAAATGATTTAACAGGCAAAATTGCAACCATTAACACAGGCCGAGATGCCGACAAACAACTCTCTTGGGGGATAGGTGAATTTAACTCACACTACAACAACGACAAAACTACTGATGAGGACAAAAAAACCTGGAGTTTTAATGCGGGACAATTTTTTGCCGAATTGTATGGCGAAGGAATGAAAAAAGAAGCCTTTACCATGTGCGCCTGGAGCATTTATGAAGGCAAAAACGATGGTGATAGAATGGGAACAGACCTTAGTTTATTTGACGTAGAAAATTTAACAGGCCGATCAAGTTATTACCACACCTTGCTATTGGGGCAAAACATGCGCGAAAATTACGCTACTAATTTCGACAACCAAGCCGATGTTGATATTGTGGCCATGAAAGATGCCGATAGCGTTTCGGTAATGATTTTAAACCGCAGCAAAACTGTATCATTCAACTATAATGTAGCCTTAAACAATGCCTATGGTACAACCCAAGACTTGACAATTGCAATAGACGCAGGCATCTCAGCTGAACATAACGGCTTTATTAATTCTGAATCGACCCACATGCTGGTTTTTAACAATACGGGTACTCTTATTAAAAGATATATTTATACATCGGCTCAAAGTACAACTCGCACCGCTCCAATAACTGAAGATGTGAACAGTGCAGCAGTTGTTTTTTTCAACAATGTTCAAAATGGCGATGAATTATACAAAGCCGGAGACTTATCTGTAAGTGTAATTGCCTCCGACTTTGTTAACACTGTAAGTAAGGTGCAACTGTTTTACGATAATGTTTTAGTGAATCAGGATAATACAGCTCCTTTTGAGTGGGCTACAGAATCGAGTGCACTAAACAACTTAGTACCGGGCACGCATACTTTAAATGCGATAGCCACTCTAAGTAATGGTAGCACCAAAGACAGTACTATAAGTTTTTTTGTAAACGACACCTATGAATTACCAGCCATTAAATACAACTATCCAGCAAATAATGATTTTTATGCAGTAGGCTCGAACATGACCGTTCAAGTAGATGCAACACATAGCAAAGGTATAAACAATGTTAAACTATATTTTGACGAAATAGCCTTGCATCAAGAAAACTTAGCATCTTACGATTGGACCAACTCAACTGATGCAGCACTATCTAACCTAACCAAAGGAACGCATACTTTGAGAGCTTTGGCAACCAGTAAAGCAACAACAAGCGGAATAATTACAACTAACGATACAAGCATTACAATTCTGGTGGCTGATCCGACCGATAAACCAGCCATTACATTTACCTCTCCTGTAAATAATGATACTATTGCAGTAGGAGATGATATCACGCTTTTTACAGACATTACCCATTTCAATGGCATTGATTATGCACAACTATATTTTGATGATGACTTTGTTCGACAAGAAAATTTGGCCCCCTACACTTGGGGCGAAAATGGGCAGAATGATGACATACTAACCAACATTAGCGAAGGCTGGCATAAGCTAAAAGTACTGGCCGCTGCAGAGGATGGTATTATTGGTCAAGATTCTATATATATATTCTCCAAGGCTCCTTCAGTATTAGATTCAATTAGCATTTCACCTGAAAAAGATACCATAAAAATTGGTGAGAGTATTAATTATAAAGCTTCTGGTTTTGATCAGTATGGCGCTAGTTATAGTATATCCGAAACTTGGTCAACCAGTGGTGGAGGAACTATTACAAGCAGCGGTATTTTTACAGCAACCACAATTGGCGACTTCACCATAAGTGCTACGGTAAATAGTATAAGCGCTCAAGCACAAGTTCACATCGTTAGTAACCGTGTGCTATCAAGTATGCAAATTTCTCCTATTGATACCAGTATTGTGGTTGAAGATTCAGTACAATATACAGCTATTGCATACGATCAATTTGATGAGATAATTAACGGTAACATAAGCTATTCCATTAATGGGGGCGAAAGTATAAGCAACGATGGTTTATACAAAGCATCGAGTACAGGTAATTTCATAGTTACTGCAACCAACGACACCGTTTCAGCATCAGGCAGCATAGAAGTTACTGCGTTGCCTGTTTTATCAAAAATCGAAATTATTCCAACTTCGGCCAATTTCATTATTGGCGACTCAACAACCTTTATTGCAAAACCTTACGATCAATTCGACAAAACAATTAGCTCTAATATTGTTTGGACAATTTCCGGTGGTGGTACAATCAATACGGAAGGTTTCTTTACAGCAGAAACAGAAGGTGAATTTGTTGTTACCGCAACAGATGATACCATTTCAGCTAAAGCCAGCATTCAAATATTTTCATCGTCGTTTTTGACTACCATTGAAATAAAACCTACTGCTGATTCGATTTTTATTAAAGACTCAATACTATTTACAGCAATCGGTTTTGACCAAACCGGCGACTCGATCAATACTACTATTATATGGAGTACTAATGGCGGTGGAGATATTGACTCAAATGGTTTATTCATAGCTAATACATCGGGGCAATATTTAATTACAGCTACTGATGATGCAATATTTAATTCAGCTACCATTACAATATTTGAGGCTCCAGAAGTTACTCAATTGATTATTTCACCCGATACAGCAAAAATAAGTATTGGTGATAGCATTAAATTTAATGCACTCGCATTTGACCAAGTAGGCAAGATAATAGCATGTACTCCAACTTGGAATACAAGTGGTGGAGGTACAATCGACAGTACAGGTTATCTAAGCGCAAGCAGTAAAGGCGAATTTACAATTACGGCTTCAGGTAATGGCATCATTGACTCAGCAATTGTCATAATTAACGAAGTTCCTTTCCTTTCAAATCTTGTGTTACTTCCTGAAAACGATACTATTTTTGTAGGTGACGTGATTGAATATACAGCTACCGGATTTGATCAAAATGGTGATCCTATTATCGTTTCGCCTGCGTATTCTGTATCAGGAGGAGGAACAATTAATGAAGCTGGAATTTTTACCGCTACATCATCGGGCATTTTCGAAGTGAAAGCTAAAGTGAATAACATAAGTACTACCTCAACTATTAATATCAAAGACCTGCCTTATCTAACATTGATTGATATAAAGCCCGATACGGCAAATGTATACGTGGGCAAAAGCTTTCAATTTGATGCAAGCGGGGTCGATCAATATGAAGATTCTATATCTGCTACATTAAATTGGAGCATAACCGGCGGAGGAACAATTAATGAGGAAGGACTTTTTACTGCTGACTCCATTGGTGAATTTAAAGTAATAGCTTCAGCAAGCAACGTTTCAGATACAGCTGAACTGATGGTGAAAATGGCACCAGTTCTTACAAAAATTGAAGTTGTGCCTGGTAATACGTCTCTTTATGTTGGCGATACTATTGCATTTAAAGCCTTTGCAACTGATCAGTATGGACATGCAATTAGCACTAATATAAAATGGTCAATTAATGGTGGTGGCAACATAAACTACAAAGGATTATTTATTGCAGAAAAATCGGGCTATTACGAGGTTAATGCATGTTCCGATACCTTATACGCTTTAGCGAAATTAAGTATTAAAGACTCTACTTTGGTAAATATAATACCGGGTATTATTGAATCATCGGATTACAGCTTAATGCAAGGAATTGAACTTGCGAACCATTTTATATGCCTGGCTGATTCAAATGACTGGATGGAATACCAATTAAATGTAATTGACTCTGGTAAATACAGCATGCATTTTGTAACAACAAATACAGAAGCAAACAGTTTTATTGAAGTAAGCTTTAACAATACTGTTTTAGATTCATTAACACTATCCGTTTCAAATAATAATGATTCTTTACCCGTGTTGTTAAACAAAGGTGAATACACCCTTAAATTAAAGGTTTTAGGAGGAAAATTCGATCTTGAAAAAATAGAATTCAGGAAAAGCATTGAATTACCTGAAATCAGCTTTACCACTCCAGTAAATTTGCTGGAAATACCAGGAGGAAGTGATTTACAGGTTCAAGTTGATGCCAAACATAGCAATGGTATTGAGCAGGTTGATTTATTCGTAAACAATTTATTTGTAAGAAGTGAAAATTCAGCACCATTCAATTGGGGAGACAACAGCCAAAACGATAAGCTTTTAAACAAGTTGCCATTGGGTACTTATATGTTAAAAGCTGAAGCAAAAGCTAGCAGTGGTGAGCTTAGTTCTGCATACATCACAGTAAAGGTTGTGGCCGATACTTCTTTAATCGATAGCATTTATTTTAATTCCTTCACAGTACTTGAGTCTGGAAAATCGCATAAAATAGATGTAAATTACATTTCGCAAGATACAAACCTAATTGAGTTAACGCTGTTAAACGAAATTATGGAAGAGGTAAGTGCAAACTCTATTAATATAGAAGCAGGAACATCTTCTGTAACATTGTTACTTTCTATTCCAGAAAACACAGTTGCAGGTATAAATTACAACCTGATTGCTAAGCTAAAACCAAGATCTTCAATTGATGAAGTACTTGCATCCGAAAGTCATGAAAATATTGAAATTACTACTACAACTGCAATTGCATTAATCGAAAATCAGTATCTACAAATCTATCCGATTCCTTCAAAAGATATTTTGTATATAAAAGGCATCAATACTTTAACCGAACTTTGTATTTATAATAGCATTGGCAAATTGCAGTTGTCATACAAATTAAATAAGCAAGAGCGCAACAAAATCAACATTAGTGAATTAAAATCAGGACTTTACATTGTGCAATTTAAGTCCAAGTCAACAACAATTAGCAAACGATTATTAAAGCAATAACATTAATTTTAACAAAAGTTTAACCCCAAAAAATAACGACAATGAAAAACAAATATCTGTACATTTTAACCTTTTTTATAGCAAGTGTGTTCAGTAGTTGCTCATATATAAATAAACACACCGAAACATCGATAAGCCTAAACGGAAAATGGGAAATTACCGAAACATCAAATCCAAATTGGATTCCTGAAGAATACCAGAGTGAGATTATGGTACCCTCTTTAATTGACCAAGCTATACCTGCATTTGAAAAATTGAGCTACAAAAACGATACGAATCGATATTTTTGGTATCGCACCCATTTTAATATAGAACATTCAGGAGTTGACGTAATTGAATTAGAGCTAAAAAAAGCTAAATATCTTGCATTAATATTTGTAAATGGCAAAGAAGTAGCTTTACACGAACAAGCCTTTATTTCAGGAAGATACAACATAAAAGACTTTCTTAAACCAAATAATGAAACAAACGAACTGGTTATTCGGATAGGTACCAAAGAAAATTTTCCAGAAAACCTTGTGTGTGGTGATGATTTTGAGAAAAAAACGTATTTCCCTGGTATTTACGATGATGTAAATATTTTGCTAAAAAAAGCACCCTACATAGAAAATGTGCAAATAGTACCTGATATTAATAAAGGCAAAATTTCAGCTTTAATTGAGTTAAATCAGCTTGACCACAGACAAGCATTTAAACTTACCTATGAAGTGCTTGAAAAAAACTCCAAGAAAATTATTGCAGAAGGTGTTCAAAAAATTCACAACAATCCCGAATCATTAATTAGTACAATGATAGAGATACCGTTAAATAAATATGAATTATGGAGCCCTGAAACACCCTTTTTATATGAGCTTAAACTAACCACCAGTTCCGATGAACACATTACAAGCTTTGGAATGCGTAGTTTTGCTATTGACTCGCTTACCAAAAAATGCTTACTGAATAACAAACCCTATTTTTTAAGAGGTACCAATGTGGCCTTTTATCGTTTTTTTGAAGATTCGCTAAGAGGCGATTTACCGTGGAACGAACAATGGGTTCGAAAACTATTTTCTCAGTTTAAATCGATGAATTGGAACTCTCTACGCTTTCATGTTGGGCCTGCACCCGATTTTTGGTATGATATTGCCGATGAAATGGGTATACTTATTCAAGATGAATACGCCATATGGTATGGTAAAGGAGGTTTTAAAGAAAACCGTACTAAGGTTACAACTCAACAATTGGTAAACGATTACACGCAATGGATGCGCGAACGTTGGAACCACCCGAGTATTGTAATTTGGGATGCACAAAACGAAACAGTTGCTGATATCACTGGTGAAGCTCTTGAAATTGTTCGCGGCATAGACTTATCAAACCGTCCATGGGACAATGGTTATTCGCGCCCTATGCGTAAAACCGATATTATTGAAGCCCATCCCTATCTTTTTCACGATTTTCATTTTAAAGATTCTAAAGAACCTGAAGAAGGCATTTTAAAACACCTGCTATCAAAACCCCGAATGCCTTACAACGACCCTAATGAACAAGATCCTGATCCTGACGGAAAATATTATGACAATGCTGTTATATTAAATGAATACGGATGGTTGTGGGTAAACCGCGACGGTTCTCCCACTACCCTTTCTGAGAGCGTTTATAAGAACATTTTTAAAGATGCAAAAACACCGGAACAGTATCTTGAAACCTACGCAAAAACGCTAGCTGCCTTAACCGAATATTGGAGGGCACATCAAAAAATTGCAGGTATTCAACATTTTGCCGGATTAACCTATTCCCGACCATCGGAACCTCGCGGACAAACCAGCGATTCTTTCAAAGATGTAGTAAATTTGGAATTTCACGACTCATTTGTAAAGTATGTTAAGCCTGCATTTAGTCCTGTAGCCCTAATGCTCGATATTTGGGACAAAAGCTACACCCCCAATCAGTATATTGATGCACCCGTGTATATTATTAACGATTTGGAAGATATTTGGTCGGGTCAGATTTCATTGTGCTTATATGAAAACAACAAGCTAATTAACGAGGTTGTTAAAAACGTACAAGCCTCAGGCTACAATGTAACTATCGAAAATTTCAACATTAAAATACCTGATAAAAAAGGTAATTTTATCTTGCAAGCTTCACTGGTTCTTAATGGAAAAAAAGTGATATCATACCGAGATATGAATGTAAAATAAAATTCACATAATTATTTTTTTAACTCCCCCAAACACCTATAATTAACTGAGTTAACTAAACCACTATGGACTGAAAGTACCATAGGTTTGACTACGAATGAAATTCGTATATATTATAACAAGACATTAGATACTAGATTTTAGAATTACCTTGAAAATTAATTTTTTTTAGTCTAATATCTAAAGTCTAAGCTAAGTTGAGCGATTCGAACAAAGTGAAGAGGCGCTTTACTTAGGTATAACCCTCCCGACCTCCGGTACGGGACAGGCTGACCTAGGAATTGTTGGTTTTCACATTTTGAGTAGCCTGCCCCGAT
>JAQICC010000380.1 GCA_027858735.1 Salinivirgaceae bacterium | reverse complement strand
AATATAATATTTTGGTTATTTTCGCTATCAAATTGATACTTCAGTTGGGGTTTCTTAATAATTAAATTTTACGCGAATAAAACATTAAAACCGAAAACATTTTCGGAATAAGGTTGTTTTAATTCTGATTACATGGGAAGCCAAACCAACTAAATACAAATACTAGTTAAATTTAAAATATTTATTTTATGCTTTTCGATTTACCATTAATTGAAAAATTTTATGCCGGATATGCCGCTAAAGTTGATCAAGCAAAACAAGTTCTTAACAAACCGCTAACTTTAAGTGAAAAAATTCTTTATGCCCATTCATCTGAAGATGGTGAGCTTAAAACTTTCGAACGTGGAGTAGATTATGTTTTGTTTAATCCCGACAGGGTAGCAATGCAAGATGCAACGGCACAAATGGCCTTATTGCAATTTATGCAGGCTGGTAAAAACAAAGTGGCTGTACCTTCAACTGTTCATTGCGATCACCTTATACAAGCTAAGGAAGGATCAATCCAAGATTTAAAAACGGCAAATGTTACGAATAAAGAAGTTTACGACTTTCTTGGATCGGTTTCTAATAAATATGGCATTGGCTTTTGGAAAGCCGGTGCAGGAATTATTCATCAGGTAGTTTTAGAGAACTATGCTTTTCCGGGAGGTATGATGATAGGTACAGATTCGCATACAGTGAATGCTGGTGGCTTAGGAATGATTGCTATAGGCGTTGGTGGTGCTGATGCTGTTGATGTAATGGCCGGAATGCCATGGGAGCTAAAAATGCCTAAGCTAATTGGTATTAAGCTTTCAGGCAAACTCAATGGCTGGGTTTCACCTAAAGATGTAATACTAAAAGTTGCTGGAATTTTAACTGTAAAAGGAGGAACCGGTTGCATTGTAGAATATTTTGGTGACGGAGCCTTGTCAATCTCAGCTACAGGTAAAGGTACTATTTGCAATATGGGAGCTGAAATTGGTGCCACGACTTCAACATTTGGATACGATGAAAGCATTGAACGCTACCTTCGAGCTACAGGAAGAGAAACAGTTGCAGACTTAGCAAACAACAATAAAAAACACTTAACAGGTGATGCAGAAGTTTATGCAAATCCTGAAAAATACTTTGATCAGGTAATAGAAATTAATTTGAATGAGCTTGAACCTCATATTAATGGCCCATTTACTCCCGACCGTGCTACGGCAGTTTCTGATATGAAAAAGGTGGTCGCTGACAATAATTTTCCTATAGATGTTGAATGGGGTTTAATAGGATCATGTACAAACTCATCTTATGAGGACTTATCTCGTGCTGCCTCAATAGCAAATCAAGCCATTGAAAAGGGACTGAAATTTAAAGCTAACTTGGGTATTAATCCAGGATCGGAACAAGTACGCTATACTGCTGACCGTGATGGTTTACTAAAAACCTTTGTTGATTCAAATGCCACACTTTTCACGAATGCTTGTGGGCCGTGTATTGGTCAATGGCAACGTGCTGGTGCCGAAGAGCAGGGTAAAAATTCAATTGTACACTCATTTAACCGAAATTTTGCAAAGCGGGCTGATGGTAACCCGAATACCCATGCTTTTGTTGCTTCTCCTGAAATGGTTACTGCAATAGCATTATCAGGCAAATTAGATTTTAACCCTTTAACCGATACTTTAGTTAATGATAAAGGGGAACACATTAAATTAGATCCACCAACCGGATGGGAATTACCAGAACTTGGATTTGCAGTTGAAGACAACGGATATCAAGCTCCTGCAGAAGATGGATCATCGGTAGAAATAGTAGTTAATCCTGAAAGTGATCGTTTACAGTTACTAACTCCTTTTAATGCGTGGGATAAATCTGATACTACAGAACTTGTATTACTTGTAAAAGCCAAAGGAAAATGTACGACTGACCATATTAGTATGGCTGGCCCTTGGTTGAAGTACCGAGGCCATTTAGATAACATCTCCGATAATATGCTTATTGGCGCAGTTAATGCTTTTACCGATGAAACTAATAAGGTATTTAACACAATTTACGGAGACTATGTCAAAGTACCTGATTCAGCCCGTGCTTATAAAGCAAAGGGTATTGGAAGTATAGTTGTTGGTGATGAAAATTATGGAGAGGGATCATCGCGTGAACATGCAGCAATGGAGCCACGTAACCTTGGGGTAAAGGTGGTATTGGTTAAATCATTTGCTCGGATACATGAAACCAACCTAAAAAAGCAAGGTATGCTCGGTTTAACCTTTGCGAATAAAGATGACTATAGCAAAATTCAAGAAAAAGATACTTTTAAGCTAAGCGGATTAGCAAGCTTTGTTCCCGATAGTCAATTTAATTTAAACGTTAATCATTCTGATGGTTCAAGTGAAAATATTTTATTGAATCATACCTATAATGAAACTCAAATTGAATGGTTTAAAGCCGGAAGTGCTTTAAATTTAATTCGCAAACAAGCAAAAAGCTAATTTGCCCAAATTAAATTTGGTTAGATTAGTATATTTTGTTAAATTTATATGAATTGACTAAAGTGCAATTTACATAAATTAGTACTCATTTTAAACAATAAAACTATGTCAGCACTTAAAGAAAGATTAGCTCAAAAAATAGAAGAACATCGACCACGAACCAAAAAATTACTCAAAGAACATGCCGATGTTAAATTAGGTGACGTTACAATTGGCCAAGCACTTGGAGGTGGTAGAGGGGTGAAAATGCTAGTGACTGACATATCATACTTGGATCCGATGGAGGGCATCCGTTTTAGAGGTTATACCATTCCAGAAGTTTTAGAAAAATTACCAAAGTCAGAAGGCGCAGAATACCCATGTGTTGAATCTTTTTGGTGGTTATTGATTACAGGTGATATTCCAACTCAAGAAGATTCTATAGCTGTAAGAGATGAATTTAGCACCAAGAAGATAATACCACAATATGTAATAGAGCTTTTACTTAAAATGCCTAGGGATACACATCCGATGACAATGTTTTCATGTGCCGTTTTAGCAATGCAACGCGAATCAAAATTTGTGAGGCATTATGAACGGGGTATGGATAAATTAGATTATTGGAAACCTACCTATGATGACGCTATACAGATTATTGCAAAACTGCCATCAATCGCAGCTTACATATATAGGATGAAATATAAAAATGACACCTTAATAGCTCCAGATTACTCATTAGACATTGGAGCTAATTTTGCCCATATGATGGGACAAAAACCTCCTTATGATGATCTTGCTCGATTGTATTTTATACTTCATTCTGATCATGAATCAGGGAATGCATCTGCTCATGCTACACATTTAGTGTCATCAACACTTGCTGATCCATACTATTCATTGTCAGCAGGATTAAATGCATTGGCAGGTCCGCTACATGGTTTAGCTACTCAAGAGGTGCTAAGATGGTTAATAGATGTTATTGAAAAACTTGATGGTGTAGAACCCACCGAAGAAATAATGAAAAAATTTGTTTGGGAAACTCTTAATAGTGGTCAGGTTATTCCTGGGTTTGGTCATGCAGTTCTACGTAAAACAGACCCAAGATATTATGCTCAGCGAGAATTCTGCTTAAAGCACTTACCCGATGATAAAATATTTAAATATGTAAGTATGCTTTATAATGTTGTACCTGATATTTTAGCGGAGCATGGAAAAGCAAAAAATCCATGGCCGAATGTTGATGCACAATCAGGAGTGATACAATGGCACTATGGAATTAAAGATTTTGATTTTTATACAGTAATGTTTGGTGTAGGTAGAGCCCTTGGTGTTTTATCAAATATTATATGGGACAGAGCCTTGCTTTACCCTCTTGAGCGTCCAAAGTCGCTGACAACTGACATGCTTGAAGATATTGCTAAAAAAGCAAAATAACTTTTTCTTATTTTATATAAAAGGGCTTGTCGGTTTATTCTGATAAGCCCTTTTTAATGTTTATAGTTAACCTTAGTGCAAGAAGGTGATGTCAATTTGTAATGCATATTTTAATCACAGTATGCTTCAGAGAAATAAACTTACAGCGCGTTTAATGCATAACTTAAGCGCTCGAAGAATGTGGAATTTAAAACATATTAGCTAACATATTTTATTTATTATTGTATTTAATATGAATATTACTAAGCAGATAAGAAATAATGTATTGGAGGCTTCTCAAAATAAAGGCTTTTTTTTAACAATAATAATCTGTATTTCTTTTTTATTTTCTTTTTATTGGGTTCAGATATTAAATCCCAATACCTATATGTTTTCAGAAGTTGGGGATGGTGTAAAAACTTATTATAATTTGCAATGGCATAATAAATATGACACTTCGTATCTACAGCTTAACTCAATGAACTATCCTTTTGGAGAATCGCTTTTAAATGAAGATTCCCTTCCATTCATTAATAACTCGTTAAAATTAGTTTCTAATATTTTCCCTTCAATTGCAAACTATTCAGTTGGAATTCTAAATAGCCTATACTTTTTATTTTTATTTTTTGGGGTTATATTTTTATATCTAATTCTTATAAAGTTATCCGTGTCTTATTATTTTTCTGCGTTGGCTGCAAATGCAATAGCTTTCTTAAGTTCTCAAACACTATTATTAAATCCAGCAGGGCATTATGCTCTTACATTTGTCTGTTTTTTTCCCTTAGGTTGGTATCTTTTAATTAGATACCTTGAAGGATATAATCCAATGAAATTTTCAATACTGATTGCTGTAAATATCTTCTTTTGGTCTTTTTGTCATGTATATCTCGGATTTGCCCTTTTGCTATTTATGATTTGTTTCTATTTCTTCAAATTCATTTTTGATAATAATTGGTACTTTAATAAAAAGCGGACTTCCCTTCATATTCTAATTCAAATATTAGTACCAACATTAGCAGTTTTACTTTTAGTAAAACTTACTGATAATCATCCGGATAGAATTGATATGCCATTTATACTTAGCTACAGAGCAACCTGGTCTAATATTTTTTTATCTGACATATCACCATTACAACATTTTTATAAGGTGTTTTTTGATTTATCTAAAATACATGAGGTGAAATGGGGGAAAACAGGTAATTATATAGGTTTCTCCTCAACTATAGCTTTAATTATTCTATTGTTTTTTGCTATTAAACATTTATTAACTAAAAACATTAGAAGTACTTGGAAATATATTGACAATCAACAATTTATTTTTTTTATTGCTTCAATAGTAGTACTACTATATTCAATGGCAATACCTATAAAGTATTTATCTGAAAAAGTATTAAACTCTCTTCCACTGATAAAGCAATTCTCTTCATTAGGCCGATTGGCATGGGTTTTTTATTATGTTTTAACAATACTTAGTGTAAGTTTCCTGTACAAAATATTGCATAATAAAAAATGGGGAAAACTTGTTTTGTTTCTTATTATAAGTCTCTATATCATAGAATCAATACCATATCATAGCCGAATATCGAAATCTACTAAAATGCAAAAGAACTTTTTTGTAAATACGCATTTGGATAAAGATCAAAAAATACTCTCGCAAATTTCATGTAAACAGTTTCAAGCTATTTTACCACTACCAAAATTTTTTAAATATAATATTCCTTTTAGTACAAGTCACAATGATGAAATAATTAATGCTGCGTTTATTTCATCCATCTA
Source organism: Salinivirgaceae bacterium (assembly GCA_027858735.1). GTDB lineage: Bacteria > Bacteroidota > Bacteroidia > Bacteroidales > SZUA-534 > GH45. The sequence continues at coordinate 331 of JAQICC010000380.1, read as the reverse complement.
TTCCGGATTACCTCTTATTAGTGTTTACCTGTCTCGACCATCAGTTTCAGAGGCATTAAAGACTTTTAAACTTACTATGCCTGGGAAATATCAGTATGAAAATAAAACAATAATGAGTGATGATAGAAATATTGCTATTGTTATATGTAATAACTACATGAATAAGCTTAATGAAAATGAATTAAACATTGTTAGTAAAAGTGATTTATTGATGCAATCCAATACTTAGGCACCAATAAACTATTAATTGGATATTTATATTACTAATTGCATCATAATTTCAGTATATTTTATTTTGCCGATTTCATAACTATCACAAATTAAATAGAAT
>JAQICC010000346.1 GCA_027858735.1 Salinivirgaceae bacterium | reverse complement strand
ACTCAAAATGTGAAAACCAACAATTCCTAGGTCAGCCTGTCCCGTACCGGAGGTCGGGAGGGTTATACCTAAGTAAAGCGCCTCTTCACTTTGTTCGAATCGCTCAACTTAGGTTTTATAATAAATGACATCTACTTAACTACATAACTATAAATAGTTTTACTATATTTAGATTTAAAACAAATAATATGTTTCCATTAGTACTAGACAAAACAGAGGATACCCCTGAAATAATTCTCGACAAAACAGGCAAACAATTTAGTTTTTCAGGCAATTCAATTCCTGAGCATACAAAAAAGTTTTATCATCCCGTATTCGATTGGATTGAGAAATATGTGACCGATCCAAATGAAGAAACAATTGTTAATTTCAAAATGACGTATTTCAATACCTCGTCAACCAAGTCTATTTTAGATATAATGATAGAATTTAAAAACCTGGCTAAAAGCGGTAAAATGCTGATAATTAATTGGTATTTTCCTGAGGAGGATGAGGATATGCTTGAAGCCGGTGAAGGATTTTCTAAAATGGTGCGCTACCCCTTTAATTTTATTAAAGTATAATACTTTGGGGCCTAAAATTTAAAACAGACCAATAGAAAGCAATTAAAAAAAAATGATAGAAGTAATTTCAGTAAATATATCGGAGAAAAAAGGAACCATAAAAACACCACGCCCATCAATACAATTAAACAATAAGGGTGTTAAAAATGATGCCCATGCAGGAGACTGGCACCGACAGGTTAGCTTGCTTGCTGAGGAAAGCATTAGGCGATTTGAAGGAAAATTAGGACGGAAAATTGAATATGGTGAATTTGCTGAAAACATTACAACATCCGGAATTGTTCTCCATGAAACCAAACCAGGCGATTTTTTTAAGATTGGTGAAACACTTTTAGAAGTTACTCAAATAGGAAAAAAATGCCATGGCAAAGGTTGCGAAATATTTCAAGCAGTTGGAAATTGTGTAATGCCAAAAGAAGGTATTTTTTGCAAAGTAATAAAAGGTGGCACAATACAAAAAGGTGATAAAATTGAGTATCAAAAAAACTACATAGGTTAGAAACTTAAAATTACATGTCGTGCAAATAATCTCACTTTATAGAATAACAAGTCATAAGCAGGTAGTTGAGGTTGATAATGCTTCAAGTTCTCCAGACAAGGTATCCAATCAAATTATTATTTTTGAGAATGAGTTGCCCGACAAACTTATCGTTAAAAAATTTATTGAAGGAACTTCGGTAGGTACTATTTTGGTTGTCGATGCATTTGACAAGCAGCCATTTAATACTTTCGACCTTATTTCTGGAGCCGAAGCAAATTTAAAAGTGATAAAACAACTTGAAGTTGAAGTTTCTTCAGCCGTTTTATGCCTCCCTGCCGACTATCTTACGTTTTACTTAGGACAAGTACTCGATCATAAAGCAAAGGTTTTTAACATTAAAGTAATAACCTTAAGTGATAGAGCTCACCGTGGTGTTTATTCTGATAAAAGTGGCCCGAAAGCAACAGAACTTATAACAGAATATTTTAAAGAAATAGGTAAAACTGCCTTAGTAAAAAACACCATTATACCCGATAGTAAAGAAGAATTAGCAGCCATAATTGAAGAAAGTAGACAAGAAAAAACCGATATTCTAATAACTACTGGTGGAACAGGCATTAATCGCCGCGACATTACGGTTGAAACTATTCAGAAACATCTTGATAAAGAAATACCCGGAATTATGGAAATGATTCGCGTAAAATATGGAGCTAATAATCCTAAGGCCTTACTATCACGAGCAGTAGCCGGCACCATAAAACATACGCTTATTTATACTTTGCCTGGCAGCCCCAAGGCTGTTGAAGAATATTTAACAGAAATATTTAAAACACTTGACCATCTTCTATACATGATTCATGGCATTGACAATCACTAAATAACTACCCATCAACAATAAAACTAAAAATAATATGAAAAACATTTTATCAATTACTTTTGTAGCATTGCTTATGGCCTCATGTTCAACTGCTCCTGAAAAAGGATATGTTTTAACAGGATCTTTTAGCGGAGAAATTCCCCTAAAAGCATATCTGCAATTATACACTGAAGGTGAAATGAAAGTATTAGACTCTTCCGAATTTTCAACTGGAGAATTTATCTTTTCCGGGGAAGTAGCAGAACCAGATTTTTATTATTTACGAATTGGTGGAGAAAAAGATTTGTTGGGTTTATTTATTGAAAATTCTATAATTTCTATAGTTGGCCATACTGATAGTCTAGACCATGCTGTAGTAAGTGGATCAGTTATTCAAAATCAATATAACGATTACAAAAAACCGCAATTGACTATAGATGTAGAACTTAGCGAACTGCATGAAAAATACAAACAAGCAAAAACTGAAGAGTTGAAAAATTATTTTGAAACCAAATATGATTCGGTTGACCTTTTAAGCTCTAAAGCTGCAAAAGATTATGTAATAGAAAATAACTCTTCAGTAATTGCTCCTTACATTATTCGACGCGAATTAATTTACGGCATGAATTTGTCGGAATTAGAAGAAATTACCAATAAACTAAGTCCCGAATTAATAGAAAATAAATATACAAAACAGCTATATAGCCAGATAAAAACACTAAGAATTTTAGAGCCTGGAATGGTAGCCCCTGAATTTTCACAAAACAATACAGAAGATAAATCTGTAAAATTAGCCGATTTTAAAGGCAAATATTTGCTTATCGACTTTTGGGCATCTTGGTGCGGGCCATGCAGAAAAGCAAACCCTACTGTTGTTGAAATATATAACAAATACTGGAAAAATAATTTCACCATTTTAGGCATTTCAATGGATAGCGATAAAGACAAATGGCTTGAAGCTATTGAAACCGATGGCTTGACCTGGACTCAGGTATCAGCACTTGAGGGGTGGAAAAACCCAATTGCTAAAATGTATGCAGTAAATAGTATTCCACATGCAATTTTAATCGATCCTGAAGGGAAGGTAGTTAAACGAGGAATTCAAGCAAGTGAGTTAGATGAATTATTGGAAAGCCTTTTGGCAACTAAAAAGCCAAAACGCCCTATAAATATAGTTAATCAAAAGCAAAATAAACCCTTACCTTTAAATGATACTATTAAATTAGATACAACCGATTAATAAAATTTTTAATTTTCATTGGTTTTTAACATAACCATAAAAAAGTAAACAGTACGAACATTAAAAATAAAACACTTGTCAACCAATTAATTGTGCAGGCTTTTTTTATATCGCCAGTAAGAATTTCCCTATTATTTTCTCCAATAAAAGGTTTTTCAAGCAATTTACCATGATATATATTGGAGCCACCAAATCTACAATTTAAAATTCCTGCCAATGCAGATTCCGGATAACCAGCATTGGGACTAGCATGCCGATTACCGTATTTAAAAATGTATTGAAATGCTCGAAATTTAAATCCAACCAATGCCATTAAAAATGCGGTAATACGAGCCGGTATAAAATTGGCAAAATCATCGAGCTTAGCGGCAAAATAACCAAAGCGCTTGTAGCGCTCACTTTTATAGCCAACCATTGAATCAAGCGTATTAATCATTTTGTAGGCAAACATTAATGGCACACCACCAATAGCATAATAAAACATAGGTGCAATAACTCCATCGCTCAAGTTCTCCGACAAGGTTTCAAGAACTGCGGTTCGAATTTGGTTTTTATTCAATTTTGAAGTATCGCGACCAACAATAAAACTCAACTGTTTTCTGCCTGCTTCAATACCGCACTTCTCTAATTGACTCTCAACTTTCAGTGCTTCAACAATCAGGCTTTTATTGGCCAAAGCATAAAAAACAAAGACCGATACCAGAATATAATACATCCAAATATTGGCATTGCTTTGTTTTATAATAATCCAAAATAAGAGATAAACCACAGCAACCAGTATTACAACAGTAAACAATCCTTTAAACTTTCGATTTTTGTTTGTATTCAGTTTTTCGTCGAAAAATGAAATGGCAAACCCAAACCAGCGAATAGGATGCGGCAGTTTATAAGGATCGCCAATGAAACTATCAAGTAAAAAACCCACAATAAGCGGGATTGCAATCTTATAAAATTCATTCATTGGCCAACCAACTTTTTAAAGCCTCAATTAGCTTTTCATTCAGCTCCTCAGTATGCAAGGATAATCTGAAATGTTGTGAGGTAAGTCCTTTGAAATTTGAAGCATCGCGAATAAGCAAAGCATGTTGAATTGCCAAATATTCTTTTAACATAGCAACGTTGCCTTGTTTAAGCCTTGCTAAAAAATAATTTGTCGTTGATTCTGTTACTTCAATTCCCTCCAAGGCATTAACCCCATTTTGAAACCGCCTGCATTCCTGATACAACAATGCTTTGTTCGGAACCAATTGCTCATACTTGTCAATCACAAATAATCCGGCTTCAATTGCCAGAGCATTAACACTCCAAGGTATTTTAAAGAGCTTTAATACACCTGAAATTTTGGGATTTGAAACTATATACCCCAAACGCAAACCTGGAATGGCAAAAGTTTTAGTCAATGATTTTATAACAATCAAATTATCGAGCTCATTAAGAAACACAAGCATTGATTCGAAACCATAACATAAATCACCATAAGCCTCATCAACAATAAAATAGCAAAACGGATTGATACGCATCCACTTTGCCAAATTTTCAACATTGAATAACTTGCCATCTGGATTGTTCGGATTACCCATCCAAACTAAGGAATTTGGTTCTAATTTCTGAGAAAAATCAATGTCCCCATTATTAATATAAACCAGCTTATGCTGATTGATAGAGCAAGCATCAATATATTCGGCAAAACAAGGATAAATGATATACGATTGGGCAGTTTTTAATGCCTGAGCTAATAAATAAAAAGCCTCGGAGGAACCATTTGTTACAATAATTTCATCTTCACTTAAATTATGAAAATGTGCCAATTGTTTCATTAGTTTTCCGGCATCAGGTTCAGGATAATAAACCAGATTATCAATAGCCTTCACTAAATATTCTTTTAGTCCATCAGGTAATCCTTTGTGCCAAATATTGCTGCTAAAATCGGCAACAATTTTGGTTTTGTATTTGTAGGAATCACTTCCGTGTCCATGTAACATTACTCAGTAAGGGTTTTATATATGTATTTCATATCGGAATTCTGACGTACCAATTCTGCTAATTTATTGTATTGCAAATCTTTGAAAGCTACCAAATCAAAATCACTTATTTCATTTCCGCCATTTGTTTTCACAATCTCATTTATTATTGAAATATTGTCAAAAATGCCATGAATGTAAGATCCCCAGGTTTTTGAATTTTTAAAATACCCATCGGTTTTACCATTTTTTAAAACACAAGCATGCCTGTCTTTTTCCGAAATGGTTTCGCCCATATGAATTTCGTAGCCTTGGCAAATTTCCTCTTTATTTTGAAAGCTAAATTCACATTGCTCGGTTGTTTTTTCATGCGTTAGTGTAGTTTTAACGGGCAACAAACCCAAACCCTTTATTAATTCAACCTCGCCCTCAACATGATTAGGGTCGGCAATTTCTTCGCCCATCATTTGGTAGCCGCCACAAATACCATAAACCGCTTTACCTGTTTCGCTAGACTTAACAATAGCTTTGGCCAAGCCTGTTTTTTGCAGATACAGCAAATCCTCAATGGTATTTTTGCTGCCAGGAATTAGAACCACATCTGCATTTAAAATATCATCAGCATTATAAGTGTAAAACAAATGAACTTCGGGTATTCGTTCCAGAACATTAAAATCAGTGAAGTTGCTCATGTGCCTCAACAGCACCACTGCAATATTAATTTTACCATCTTTAAAACTGGCTATTTTCTTATCCAAAACAACCGAATCTTCATCATCGATAAAAATATCGCGATAATAGGGTATTATTGAAACTACTGGAATACCTGTTAGCTCTTCAAGCATTTTTTTACCATCTTCAAACAAATCTATATCACCTCTGAACTTATTAATAATTATTCCCTTAATAAGCTTACGTTCATTCTCAGGTAAAAGCTGCATAGTACCATACACACTTGCAAAAACTCCCCCCCTATCTATATCCGCAATTAAAAATGTAGTCGCATTGGCAGCTAAAGCAACTCGCATGTTGGTAATATCTTTGTCCCATAAATTCATTTCCGAAATACTTCCGGCTCCTTCAACCACCACCGGATTGTATTTTGCATCCAATGTCCAAAACGATTTCATAGCTTCGGCAAAAAGCATCTCTCTATCGGTACCCAAAAAATACTCTTTGGCCGATTTTTTGCCAATGGGTTTGCCATTTAAAACCACTTGCGCATTTTGATTCGATGTGGGTTTCAATAATATCGGATTCATTTCAACCATACAATCAATGCCACAAGCCTCGGCTTGCACAGCCTGAGCACGGCCAATCTCCTTCCCATCGGGTGTAGCGTAGCTATTGAGCGACATGTTTTGCGCTTTGAAGGGAGCCGGAGAATAACCATCTTGCTTAAAAATGCGGCAAAAGGCTGCATTAATAATGGATTTTCCCACATCGGAACCCGTACCGACAAACATTACTGGTTTTAGTTTTTGCATATTCATTTATGTTTGTTAGCCACAGATTCACAGATTATTATCTTTTTCTATTACACCGATTTCGAGTTCTTATATTGGAATATATTGCTTTATATTTTAAAGAAATCATTATTAAAATCTTTGTATCTGTGGTTAAATCATTATTTTAATTATCTGTCCAAAATCTACTTCTAAATCGAATGCATTTTTTAATGGTATTTCGTTAACAATTGCATGAAAAGCCCTGATAACACCTCCGTGTGTTACAACAAGTCCGCTCTTATCTTCACCTTTTTGCTTAATTTCGGTTAAAAAATCGTTAACCCTATTTCCCAGTTGCAAATAGCTTTCGCCATTCGGACAAGCATTGTTAACCCAATCGTCAAACCATTGCTTACCTGTATCTGTTTTTTCAATATCATTCCATAGTTGCCTTTCCCAGTCACCAAAGTTCAACTCTTTCAGTCTGGCATCTTTAATAAATGGTTGGATAGCTAATTTCTGTTCAATTTTTTCTGCTAAAAGCTCACATCGTGTTAGCGGACTGGTATAAAAATGATCGATTTCAATTCCCTTCAATTGCTCAATTATCCGATTCGATTCATCAGGAAAACTTTTTGCTAAACGCACATCGGTTTGTCCATAACACGTTCCTTTGGGAACATCAACCTGTGTATGTCTAAGCAAGTAGATATGCATGAATACCTTGGGTTAAAAGGATAGAAATATACACTCCAAGTTCAGAAAACTGTTGCAAAGCTCCTAAAACATCGCCTGTATAGCCCCCAATTTTCTTTTTAAGGTAATAGCGAAAATAAACTACTATAAAAGCCAGCACCGCCAAAATTGCAGGAATATAAAAAAGGGGCAAAAGCAGCAAGGGACTTAAGCCAAATAACAAGGCAATAAATAAATCAAGGGTTTTATGCTTTTCACCCACCGGTTTCGATTTGCTGCCAAAATCATCGCGAACATACTTGGCGCTGAAAATAAAAATTACCGGATTTACCCTACTTGCTGCATGAGCAACAATCAGCACAAATGGAATAATCGAAGCATCAAATTCAATAAGTAAAACAAATTTTGAAAGCAATAAAATAATTAACCCCACGGTACCGTAGCTGCCAATAAAGCTATCTTTCATGATTTTCAAAATTTGCTCTTTGCCATAGCCTCCACCAAAGCCATCGCAAAAATCGGCCAAAGCATCTTCGTGGAAAGCGCCGGTAGCCAAAATCATTATGCTTAAGCTGAAAAGAACCGAAACATTTACTGGTAAAAAATAATTTGCCCCAATAAATACAAGAGCTCCTAATCCTCCAATTATAACACCAACAAGAGGAAAATACTTGGTCGCTCTATTTAAATTTTCGCTTGAATAACCCGTGCTTTTTGGCACTGGAAAGCGGGTGTAAAACATAAGGGCTGTAAAAAATATTTTTATTTCCTTTCGCATTTATAGGTGCTTTAAATAATTCTATATTTTGAGAATCATTGAATTAATTTAGAGGTGTTATGTAAAATTATGTTTAAAATAACACAACGCTTATCAAATATTTTTAGTTCGTTAAATTATTCTTTATTTGAAACACCTGCATCTTCAAAGCTAGCCATTTCATTTAAAAACAAAACTGCCGACTCAATTAATGGGTATGCTATTGCCGCACCCGTTCCCTCGCCCAACCGCAATTGTAAATCAACCAAGGCTTCAACTCCCAAATATTCTAACATGGCTTTATGCGCCTTTTCTTGCGAATGATGGCAAAAAATACAATTGTCCAAAATAGATTCATCCATTTTAAATGCTGTTATCAAGGCCGATGTAACAATAAACCCATCCACCAAAATAATCATATTATTTTCTTTGGCCTGTAACATAGCTCCGCACATCATGGCAATTTCCAATCCACCATAAGTTGCTAATATTTCTAAAGGCGAAGTTGCACTATGCTTATCTGCTGCTTCTTTAAGAATGGTAGTTTTTTTCTTTAATCCTTCATCATCGTGACCCGTACCACGGCCAGTGCAATCTTCAATGGCTAGTCCTGTAAATTTATTAAGTAGCAAAGCTGCTGCCGAAGTATTCCCAATTCCCATTTCGCCAAAGCTTACTACGTTGCACCCAGCCTCAAACTGCTGGTTTAATATTTCGTGGCCTTTGTTCATTGCCTTTTCACAGGTTTCAAGGCTCATGGCAGGCTCTTTCAATATATTTTTAGTCCCTCTATCAATTTTCGCATGTATTAAATTGCTCTCGGTAGGAAAATCAAAATCAACACCTGCATCAACCACCTTCAGGTTAATATCATTTTGCCTACAAAAAACATTAATAGCCGCTCCACCATTCAAAAAGTTCATAACCATCTGAAAGGTAACCTCTTTAGGGTACGGACTGACACCTTCATCGGCCAAACCATGATCGGCTGCAAAAACCAAATGTGTTGGTTTTTTTAACTCTGGAGATAAGGTGTTTTGGATTAAACCAATCTTTACGGCAACTTCTTCAAGCTTACCAAGTGATCCAATTGGTTTGGTTTTAAAGTCAATTTTGTGTTGTAGTTGTTGTTTTAGTTCCATAGGTTTTGTTTTTATCCTTCCGTGTCTTCCTTAAACAGGAAGAGTACTTAAGGAAGATCTATATGTGTTTTAGTCTTCTCTGTATTGCGGTGCATGCATATTTTGCATTTCATTTTAACCTATATACTTGCACCGCTTTTCTATACTTGTCATTCAATGGGCGTTGCCCATTGTTGTGGAATATCAGGCTTACAGCCTGATCCTGCTATCAATTATTTTATTTTTATGGGTATTCCCGATACCATTAAATAAGCTTGGTTTGCTATTTTTGCAATGTATTGGTTCATCCAACCTTGCAGGTCAACAAACTTTCGTGCCGACTCATGCTCGGGATGAATGCCCATACCCAATTCATTGCTAACTACAATGAGTGTAAAATCCTGTTTTAGGAGAGTATCCCATTCTTTCTGAGCTTCCATTAAAGATTTATCGACATCATACTTATTATCATGAAAGATATTGGTTAACCAAAGAGTAACACAGTCAAGTAAAACAGTTTTGCCCGATAATTTCAGGGTACCCAATTGTTTTTCTTCTTCAAGAGTTTGCCATTTCTTATCTCTATCCGATTGGTGGCGCGCTACCCGGCTTTTAAAATCATCATCCCATATTCGTGCGGTTGCCAAATAAATCGGATTAGCCGATAACTCCTCCGCCATTTTTTGAGCAAAAGTGCTTTTGCCTGAACGGGCACCTCCGGTTATATATGTAACTTCCGCCATCTGATTTTTATATACATGCATTTATCAGAGCCCTACGAGAGGTTTTAACCTTTGCAGGGCTATAATTGTTACTTTTTTATTCAACCGTAAGCATCATAAAAGGTGCAATACCAGTTTCGTATTCTTTGTTTAAGGTTCCATCTGCTTTATATGACATTACCTTTCCATTTGCTGTGGCACTTTCTGCTACCATCACTAAAATATTACCGGTAGTTTTATCAACTGCTACTCCATTAATACCAGCAACACCTTCAACAAACATAGCTGTTTCAAATGCTTTACTTGCTACATCAAATACAGCAACCGAGCCCTTTTGCACCCAAGTACCATCAGCCTCTTCAACCCAACTTGAAGCCAAAGTGTAAATTTTGCTTAAATCATTATTAGGGGCTAAAATATTTACATATCCTGTACTTATGCCAGCTAAATCGTAACTAGCTTCAAATGTATCTGAACTTGTATTAATATAACCCAAACCTGTTTTATCCGACGGATTACCATAAGTACTTAATAATGAAACATAAAGATTTTCCGATTCGTCTTTAACAAAATAGCTTGATACTGCAGGTGTTGCGATGTAAGAAATAACATTGTTAGCCAAATCAATAACAGCAACACTATCCATATAATTCAATGCTGCATATAATTTACCATTCGCAATCTCAAGACCTTCTGGCCCACCTGGCAATGCAATTTTAGCTGTAACTTCATTCGTTATTAAATCAACTTTTGCAATGTATGAAAAGCTTATATCTGTCCAAATATCGCCACCCCAACACGAAACATATAAGGTGTTTTCGTTGCCAACACAGTAGCGTGGTTTAACAATATCTGTAGTTATACCGTTTTTAGTTTGTTCAAAAGTTTGTGCATCTACGTAGAAAACTTGATCGGCATTGTTACCCATAAAGAAAAAGGTGCCATTATACTCATATGCATATTGCACATTCGAAACCATATCGGTATTATTAACTGAATTATAATAACCATTTTCAACTTCGTTAACAGCCTCATTAAATAAGGTAATAGTACTTTTATCACCCGAATAACTGCCATAGTTAATTATATAACTCATCGTTTCTGGTTCATAACTAACCAAAACGCTTTGAGTAACAGAATCTACAGCGTTGCCATTCTCAGCAATTAAAGTAATAATGTACTCTCCCTCATCTTCAAAAACAATTGAAATGTGCTCATCATTTGCAACTATCTCATTGTTAGACTTCCAGGTGTACTTTTCAGCTTCGCTGCTGCAGTTGCTAAAACTTACCGTATCGCCTTTCTCAATATCGGTTGCTGGGGTAAATTCAAAACATGCTTTTACCTCAGGTAATTTTTCATCATCCTTATCGCAAGAAACAAAAGCTAGTGCACTTGCAACCATTGTTATTGCTAAAAAACCAAATCTCTTCTTCATTTTTCTTTATTTAAAATTATATGTTATACTTAGTCTAAAATTTCTTCTAGGCATTGGAAAGTCCCATGTTGACTGATAATCTATATTCAAAATATTATTGACCAAAACCCTAAGAGCTATTTTATTGTATTCATTTATCTTGTAAGAATAGCCTGCACTAACATTAAACAGACCTACCTCTGGTAAAATATCCTCGTATTTTTGGTTTGTATATTGTTCGCCCCTGTAACTATAGTCAATACCTACATTTAAGCTTTTATAATTTGCACTTAAAAATACCGATGCTCCATGTAGAGGCACATACTCTAATTGTCTTCCAAGTACGGCAGTATCTCCTGTTGTTTTTTCGGGTACAACAGGGTTATAAGAAAAGTTAAAACCTGGATTAATTTCAAAATCACTCAAAAAAAATGAAAAATCAGATACGATTTCAATCCCTTTGCTTTTAACTTTCGGCTCGCTTTCTGGCACCCACCCACTACCTCCATTTTTCCATAAAATCCAATTCTCAACATCTAAATAAAAAACATTTGCCTTTATATTGCCTGATAGAACATCATAACAATAACTATATTCAACCCCCAATTCATAATTTAAACCTTCTTCTGGTGGTAAGTGTGGTTTGCCTTGCGTACCCCAAAATCTATCATTAAATGTTGGCACTCTATAACTTCGAGAAAAATTGGCATTAAATTTAAGCACTGCAGCTCGACCCGAATAGACCCGATATGACAAACCAAATGCAGGTGTAAAAGGTACGGTATAATTTGTTACATAGCCTTTGCGCAAATTAGCAGTAAGCTTAATTTTTCTAAGAATAATTTGATGATAAGAAAAATACAAATCAGTTCTATTTTCATGATGCAATGCACTATCGTATGTATAAACATCAGGTATAATGTGTACCTGTTTAACACCTATCTTAAAGCTTGTATTACTCGTTAAGTCGTATTCGCTATTGGCATCTGCAAGCATGCGATGCGTGGCAATTTTATTTGTTGTCTCATTATGAATTCCATTGTCGTAAACATAACCAGAACCTATGTTATACTTAATTCTATGACGACGATTCTCAAAAGTTGTCCATATTCTTAAATGATGATCTTCATAAGTTTCTTTATAATCGGGATTCATCACATTCCTTTGCATATTTTGCTGAATAAGATGTTGATTATTTTCTATCCAAATTTTCGATTTAAACAAAACTCTAGACTTAAACAAAAAGTTAAACTCTTGCAATAAACCTTTGTTATCTATTGAAGCATTTCGTTGTACATCTTCACCATATGCACCTTTACTTTCAAAATTGTAGGTCGGGTTATAAAATGAGAAATTGTTTTCTTTCCTATACCAATATGCACGCGTTACGCCTTCGAACTTTCCATTACCATAAAAAAGCTTTGTTCCGTAAAGTTGTTCTCCAAATGAACCAATAGCCATTCGCATTTCGGTTTTAAAACCTTTTACCCAATAATTTTTAAGACCTAAATGAATTGCTCCTCCAATACTTCCCGAACCGTTTACTGCCGATGAGCTTCCGAATTGCATTCCAAGCTCATCAAATAAAAACATTGGAACATTACTAATATTAGAATGTCCTAAAGTCATGGAATTAATATTAATTCCCCCAAAATTAATACTGGTATGATCGGGTGAAGTACCTCTAAAACGTATGGTAGAAAATGAACCAGCCATTGACTTAACACCTATCGGGGTATAACGCGAAATAAGCTGCTCTAAATTTCCATCCTTTGCGACTTCAAATTGTTTTGTAGGTATTTTTTCAATTTTTGCCCCAGCTTGAAATTTACTGATATTGACCGATGAAATAACAACTTCATCTATATGAACCGTATCATTTGTATATTGAGCATTTAAGCTTATTGAAAGTGAAACCAGTAAAGCAAGTGCAACCCTACGAGGGAGTTGCAAACCCCGTAGGGTTAATAATAAATGCGTTACTTTCCTAACATCTTTAAGTTGCTTAGCAAGTAGCATAAAAAACTTACAACCGGAGCCAACAAGCCCACCAATAAAATTTGTTTCTATAAAAATCATGAACCTTTATGTGTTTGTTCCCGAACAATTTAACTTTGGCAGGTCTTCTGGCTCACCTTACTTTCTCTAGCCTTCCCGTCCCGACTAGTCGGGGCAGTGGCGAGGATTGAGAAAGCCCAGTAATTAAATACTGTTAAGGCTTACAGCTGCGGGTACAGCTCCGGAATTTCTCGATATTTATCGGGATCACCGGATTCCCTTTTCATTCCGTTTCAATAAATTGGAAGCGGAACACCAAATTCGCAACAAATGTAATGTAATTTTTTTTCTAATGCCTCGGCTCACTGCTATTTTTTTTCAATACTTTATCAGATACTAAAAAAATGGCAGGCTTTTTCGATAATGGATTGATCTGTGTTATAACTACGGTATCGTACACAAATTCAATATTTTTATAATCCAGAACCTCTTCCGGTAATCCTTTTTTAAATATGCTTCCTTTATGCATCATAGCCATATAATCGCAATATTCGCTGGCAAGGTTTAGGTCGTGTATAATAATCAGCACAGTTAAACCTAAATCATTATTTAGCTTTTGAATTAAGTTTAACACTTTCAATTGATGTGAAATATCCAAATGCGAGGTTGGTTCATCAAGTAACAATAGTTCTGGCTCCTGACACAATGCCCGAGCAATTGCTACCAATTGCTGTTCCCCTCCACTTAACTCGGTCATGAGCTTAGCTTTGTATTTATATACTCCAGTTAGCTTCATGAATTTATTTGCAAGGGCATAATCTTTAACCTTTTCAAATAATTGAAATGGTTTTTTATATGGCAAACGCCCCATTAAAACAAAATCTTCAACAGGTATATCAAAAACCTCGGTATTTTGAGTTACTATAGCAAGCTTTTGAGCTTTTTCTTTTGAGGTTAATTTTTTTATATCGCGCCCTTCAAGTAGAATTTCACCTCCTAAAATATTAATTTCGCTAGTTAACGATCTAAATAATGTTGTTTTACCCGAGCCATTGGGACCAACAATTCCTGTTAACGAACCTTTATTAACATGAAGCGAAATTTCTTTTAAACGAAATTTATCAGAATATCCACTTATCAATTTACTTATTTTTAACATATCTATCCCCGATTAGTGAATTTTCGATTTGCTTAAAGCAATAATAAATATTACCCCGCCAATTATACCGGTAATTACTCCAATAGGGAGTTCGTTTGGAGCGATTAGAGTTCTAGCTACCAAATCGCAAAGAATAATAAAAATTCCACCACCTAAAAATGATGCTATTAAAAGAATTCTATAATCGGATCCGATAAAAATACGCAATAAATGAGGTACAATTAAACCCACAAAACCAATAACGCCAACTACAGAAACACTTATTCCGGTTAATAAGGATGCTATAATAAACAAAACACGGATGGTCACATGCGTATTAACGCCCAAATGCTTTGCTTTAGCTTCACCCAAACGCAAAGCATTTAACGGATTTACATATAGATAAGAAATAACCAATCCAATAAGTGATGTTATAAGAACAATCCGTATCAGTAATACATTACTCGTATCCAAGGAACCCATAATCCAAAAAACGATGCTATGAACATTCTCGGTTGTGGTCGTCGACATTAAAAACATTACTGCCGATGAAGCAATAAAACTAACCATTACACCAATCAACAACATTTTGCTAATGTTAACGTAATTATTACGCAAGGATAAAAAATACACCAAGAAAATAGTCATAGCTGCTCCAATAAAACCTGAAATTGGCAATAGCACACTACCAATCCCTGTTGATAATCCAAATATTATCGCAAGAGCCACACCTAATGATGCTCCACCTGAAATGCCAAGCGTGTAGGGCTCTACCAGAGGATTTCTATATACACCCTGCAAAAGTACTCCTGATAAACTCAGCGCTCCTCCAACGGCAAACCCGAGTAAAATACGCGGTATTCGAATCTTATTTAAAATCGTATACTCAATTCCCGATTTACTTTTTAAAATCTGTATTATTTCGACTAAAGAAAGATTGATTTCACCATAGCTTACCGACAACCATATACTTAGCAAAAGCACTATCAATAATGCCAGAATATAATAAAACCAATGAATGTATCTGCCTTTCATTTAAAAGTTATATGGTTAAATTTGAATCTTACAAGGGTTACCTATCAATTTTAAAACTCTATTCCTTTTCTGCCAAAAACACCTTTTTCCATTGGGTGCTTAACAGCAATAATTTCATTTACATAATTCGAAGCTAATTTAAGATTCTCCGTTGCCCCGCGGCCTGTAAGTACCAATTCCAAATCTTTAGGTTTATTAGCTATAAAGTCTAAAACAATTTGTTCATCAATAAACCCATCCCGAACCGATATTAACAATTCATCCATAACCAACAAATCGTACGCAGTTATTCGCATTTCTGAAAGCACGGCTTCAAATGCGTGTAAAGTTTTCTTGCTATATTCTTCTATGGTAGTTTCCTTATTAAAACTAGGATGCTCCTGTGTAAACTGCATCACCTTGGCTCCAAGTTTATCCAATGTATGCGTTTCATTAATCCCATACTTTTCCGGATTCTTATTGAAAATCGCGTAACAAACTCTAAATCCCTGACTAATAGCCCTTACAGCCAATCCTACCGCAGCAGTGGTTTTACCTTTGCCGTTTCCTGTATACAAATGTACTAATCCTAAACCTTCCATTAGTTATGAATTTCTTCGATCATTTGGGTTAACGATTCTAAAAATGCGGTTACTGAAGGTGTACACGCCATATTTGAATTAATAATCATTACTTTTTTATTCTTAACCGCATTTAACTCCGTATAACTTTCCCAAATATTCTTTTCTTCATCGCCAACAATACCCATAGTAGCTACGTAAATAACATCTGGGTTTCTATTTATAACCGTTTCGCGCGATACTGTTCCGTGTTGCATATCGTAGGCTAAATTCTTACATTTTGCATAAGTAATTAGGTCGTCCATAAAGGTATGCGGTATAACCCCAAATAAAGGCTTAGCCCCAATTTGAAAGAATACTTGTAACGAATCACCTTCTGGAATACTATTACGCAGGCTATCTATTTTACGATTGGTTTTGCTTATTATAGCAATCGATTCTTGTTCTTTTTTAACCATTTTACCGATAGCCAAAAACTCATTACATATTTCATTATAGGTACTCATTTTACCAACTTGATACACCTTAACTCCATTTTGCTCAAGCGATTCAATGTTTGTAGCCTTGGTTAGTCCTGTTGCAATAACAAGGTCTGGTTTTAGAAGCAATATTTTCTCAACATTAATATCAATAGCCGTTCCAACAATCAAATCTTTATTTGTCATTGCTAAATCACAATAAGAGGTAACCCCCACAATATTATCTGCCACACCTAAATAGGTCAATTCTTTCGAAATGGATGGTGCCAAAGAAACAATTCTCATTGCTCCATTTTTTACTGCCGTTATATGACTTGATGAATTATTAGAATTACACGAAAACAAAATAATACTCGTCAAACCGAAAAATAAAAAGGTTTTTATACTACGTTTCATAAAAAACATTTTGTCGGAAAAAGGACAGGAAATTATTTCCCCAAACTTTATCCCGAAGTTCGAATTAATAATGTTGTGGCAGGTCTTCTGGCTTGTCTTACTTATTAAACCTTCCCATCTCTGCTTATCTAGAAATAGTGGCGTGAGTATTAATAAGCTAATTAAGACTTACAGCTGCGGGTACAGCTCCGGAATTTAACCGGATTCCCATTTTAAGGATTCAATTGCATTGAATTCCACCAATAGTTGGCAAATGTAATGTTTTATTTTGATTTGGGTTCTTCAATAATTTTACTCTTGATATTTACTATTTATTACCTGATAACCCACAAGCCTATCGTAATTATCAGAAAAATTACGCTGATAAATATAAATTACATAATCATTCTCGGTTTGATAATGCGACCCCTCTAAAAATGAATCATCCAGCTCGCCAGTATAATTGTTAGAACATGTATACATATAATTATAATACCCTTGCTTAAGTAATAATTTAGCTTCATACATTTTTGTATCAAAGTTATATTGCATCTGGTATTGCTCATTGGTTTGCCAATACGTCATATCGCCATACAAATATAATTTTCCATCTAAAAACGGATCATCAATCGGCAGCGAAAAATACACATAGGCATAATCAGCCGACACATATGAATCGAGAGAATTATCAAGATAAATAAAACTTTTACCATTCATTTCTTCCTCCCAAAAGTAGTGCTTAGAACTTCGACGTTCATCAAGCCTAAGCTGAACATGATATATAGTATCGGCAAACTGAATATCATTTACATTTAAACCATATTTCTGAGTATTAGTAAAACCAAAGGCTCTAAACTCATTCCCCGCCTTAAAAATATTTTCGCCCGAAAAGCTATAAACCAACTCATTATTCTTCACAAAAACTGGCTTTATATCTTTAATTATTCTATCGGGTCTATTGTTTTGTGAAATAACTACTTTAACTTCATTAAACGGATCTGATATTTCAAGTTCCTCATGATTAACGCTTAGCTTAATCTCCTGACTATTATTCTGAACTTGAGCACCCAGTGGTCTTATTATTTCAGCATTAATATCAAGCAACGATTCATAAACAACAAATCGAGCTGTTAACACTATTTTTTCCTGATCACCATCTTCAAATACACTTAAAACATAGTTTCCAGACTTTTTCAATTGAACATCATCATTCGGAATAGCCACCCAATAATTCACATAAGGTACTTTGGTATTAATTGAAAAGTCGTAATTGCTTATTGAGTTTTCATTGAACCCCTCCATAAACTCATCTAAAAATAATTCCGAAGCAGTCCAGTCATAATTACAATGAATAATACGGTATGAGTAATTATTTGCATTGGGAGACAAATCGTCGAATTGAATCAAAATTACATTATCCCCAAACAACTCAATTGCCGGATATGATCTATCATTGCCATCTACAAAAGTCTTTAGCGTTTTTATAGATGACTTAAATATAGCATTATCAAATTTACTATTTTGGCCCAAAGCAGTAATCGCCTGAACAAACACTATAATAACCAATACCGAAAATCTCATATGCAATTTTATCAACACATTTAATACTAAACTTACTCTAAAATTTAGAACGCTAAAAATACAATTAAATTAAACTCAGGCACTAAAATATTAGGTTTCAAAATCCCATTTTTAAAAAAACATGATCTACACCATATATAAAACATGATTTACACCTCTACTTTACTGTTTTATACTGTCTAAAAATTTTTATCTTTGTCGGGATTTTTATCAAACATATAAATCACAATATGCCACATAAAATAAAAATTCGGAAAGGGCTTAATATTCCTCTAAAAGGGAAAGCCGAAAAAATCCTAATTAAGAACCAGGAACAGGCGAGTTTATATGCACTTAAACCTACTGATTTTCCTTCAATTACTCCCAAAGCGGCCATTAAAGAAGGCGATGCTGTTAAAGCTGGGGATGCTGTATTTTATAGTAAATACAATCCCGAAGTTAAATTCACATCTCCCGTAAGTGGCACTCTTAAAAGCATTGTACGAGGTGAGCGAAGAAAGATTTTAGAGTTTGTGATAGAGCCTAATGGGAATAAGGAGTACACAAAATTTGAGATTGGAAACTTCAATGAACTTTCGCGTGAGAAGGTAATTGAGCTGTTATTAACTTCAGGTACTTGGCCGTTAGTAAGGCAACGCCCTTACGATGTAATTGCTAACCCCACTGACATACCAAAGGCTATTTTTATTTCAGCCTTTGACAGTTCACCGTTAGCTCCCGATTACGATTATGTACTGCATGATCAAGGAGCCGATTTCCAAAAAGGAATTGACACCCTTAAAAAACTGACTGAAGGCGCTGTTCAATTAACTGTTAATGGTGAATTTCCTACCAGCAAAGTTTTTTTAGCTCTTAAAGGAGTTGAGCTAAATACAATTTCAGGGCCTCATCCTGCAGGTAATGTGGGTGTTCAAATTCATCATATTGATGCTATCAATAAGGGTGAAGTCGTTTGGCACATTAACCCTCAAGACGTAGTTATAATTGGTCGTTTATTTAGCAAAGGAATTTTTGATGCTACCAAAACTATTGCTGTAACCGGTTCTGAGGTTTTAAAACCAAAATACTACAAAACCATTATGGGTTCAACCATTGAGCACATGGTGAAAGACAATATTACTACCGAAAACAAATTACGCTATATAAGCGGTAACGTTTTAAACGGAACCAAAATTGTAAGCGATGGTTTTCTTGGATACTACCACAATCAGGTAACAGTTATACCCGAAGGCGATGAATACGATTTCTTAGGATGGGCATTACCCGGTCTTAATAAATATAGCGTTTCGCGTACATTCTTTTCATGGTTAATGCCAAAAAAAGAATATCAAATAAACGCTAATTTACATGGAGGTGAACGACCATTTGTATTCACCGGTGAATATGAAAAGGTTTTGCCTATGGACATTCTTCCAGTTTATCTTCTAAAATCAATAATGATTGAAGATATTGACCAAATGGAAGCTCTGGGAATATACGAAGTTGGTGAAGAAGACTTTGCTTTATGTGAGTTTGTATGTACATCGAAAATATCGGTACAAGACACACTGCGAAAAGGGTTCGATTTAATGATTCGTGAAACTAGTTAATATTATAAAAAAATGAAATTTATAAGAAAACAATTAGATAAAATGAAACCAAGCTTCGAGAAAGGTGGAAAACTATCTTCCTTTCATTCGATGTTTGATGCCATTGAGACACTTTTCTTTGTTCCTAAAAAAACAGCCCAATCAGGCATTCATGTTCACGACAGTAAGGATTCAAAACGTTTGATGATTATTGTTGTACTTGCCATGGTTCCTGCCTTGCTTTTTGGAATGTGGAATACAGGCTACCAGCACTTTCTTTCAATAAATGAAACGGCTGATTTCTGGACAATGTTTTGGTACGGCTTTTTAAAAGTACTGCCTATTATTATTGTATCGTATGGTGTTGGACTAGGACTCGAAATAGTTTTTGCTCAACTTCGCGGACACGATGTGAAAGAAGGCTTTTTCGTTTCGGGCATGTTAATTCCATTAATAGTTCCGGTAAATGCTCCTTTATGGATGGTTGCAGTGGCAACAGCTTTTGCTGTAGTAATTGGTGTTGAAGCTTTTGGTGGTGCAGGAATGAATATTCTTAACCCTGCCCTTACAGCTCGTGCTTTCCTTTTCTTTGCCTATCCGTCTCATATGAGTGGCGATGCGGTTTGGATTGCTGAAAAAGCTGATGCTTTTTCAGGAGCAACTCCTTTAGCAGAAGCTGCTGCTGGCAATTCTTTGCCAAGTGCACTTGATATGTTTTATGGATTTATACCAGGTTCCATCGGAGAAACATCAACACTGGCGATTTTAATTGGTGCTGCCATTTTAATTTACACGGGTGTTGGAAGTTGGAAAATTATGCTTTCAGTAGCTCTCGGTGGTTTAGCAATGGGATACATATTTAATGCATTTGCAGCTAATCAATTTATGGAAATTCCTGCACACTACCATTTACTTATGGGAGGTTTTGCATTTGGTGCAATTTTCATGGCTACCGACCCTGTTTCAGCGGCTCAAACCAATAAAGGTAAATGGATTTATGGATTCCTAATCGGCTTTATTGCTGTTCTTATTAGGGTACTTAATCCTGCCTATCCAGAAGGTATGATGCTTGCAATTCTATTATTAAATGTGTTTGCTCCGCTTATTGATCATTATGTGGTACAAGGAAACATTAAGCGCAGATTAAAACGTGTAAAAGTTAAAGCATAATATTATGGATACAAATAGCAATAAATATACGTTTATATATGCAGCCCTAATGGTTATTATAGCTGCAGCAATACTTTCTAGTGCTGCTATCGTACTTAAGAAGCCCCAACAGAAAAATGTTGAGATAGAGAAAAAGCAAAACATTTTAACTTCCGTTAAAAAAGGCTTGGAAGCTAATGAAGCTGATGATAAAACAGCTTACATTGAAAGCGAATACAGCAAATACATTACAACCAGTTATGTTGTAAATTCAAAAGGAGATAAAATTGATGGCGATGCTTTTACTGTGGATCTAAATAAAGAACAGGCCAAAGCTGTTGAAGAACGTAAATTACCTGTTTTTGAGTGTAAGGATGATGATGGTTCTGTGAAATATGTTTTGCCTATACGTGGTAAAGGTTTGTGGGGTCCAATATGGGGCTACATTGCTTTAGAAAATGATATGAACACCATTTTTGGTGCCAACTTCGACCACAAAGGTGAAACTCCTGGTCTTGGTGCTGAAATTAACCAAACGTGGTTCTCTGACCCATTTGCTGGTAAAAAAATATTTAACAAGCAAGGTGTGTTGGTTTCAATCAAAGTCACTAAGGGTGGAGCTGCTCCCGGCGATATTCATGCAGTAGATGCCATTTCAGGTGGAACAATTACAAGCGATGGTGTAACTGCTATGATTAGTGATTGTCTTGCGACTTATGAAAATTTCTTAAAAAATAAAAACAATGAGTTATGAGTGAAAAAGAGCCTTTATTTTCACCAAAAAACCGCAAGCTGATTTTTAATCCGCTTAGCAAAGACAATCCGATAACCGTACAGGTATTGGGTATTTGTTCGGCATTGGCGGTTACTGTAAAAATGAAACCCGCATTTGTAATGGCCCTATCGGTTATGGTAGTGCTTGCCTCAGCAAACGTGATAGTATCATTACTTAGAAATACTATTCCTAACCGAATTAGAATTATTGTGCAACTAGTTATTATTGCACTACTTGTAATTTTAGTCGACCAAGTACTTAAGGCTTACGTTTACGATGTAAGTAAACAGCTGTCAGTATTTGTCGGTTTAATTATTACTAACTGTATTATCATGGGCCGCCTTGAGGCTTTTGCTTTAGGTAACAAACCTTGGCCTTCTTTTCTTGATGGGATAGGAAACGCTGCAGGATACGGTCTTATTTTAATGATTGTGGCTTTCTTCCGTGAACTTTTTGGTAGCGGTTCAATATTTGGGTTTCAAATTATTCCCGATGTCTGGTACATTAAAAATGGTGGTTTTTACGAAAACAATGGATTAATGGTATTATCACCAATGGCACTTATAACTGTGGGAATTATTATTTGGGTGCACCGTAGTAAAAACAGAGATTTAATAGAAAAAAAATAGACCTATGGAAAATTTAGTAAATATATTTGTTAAGTCGATTTTTATCGACAACATGGTATTTGCCTACTTCCTAGGCATGTGTTCGTACCTGGCTGTTTCAAAAACAGTTAAAACTTCAGTTGGGCTTGGTTTAGCTGTAGTATTTGTGTTAGGAATTACGGTTCCTGTTGACTACTTACTACACAATTTTGTACTTCGTGAAGGTGCTTTAGCTTGGTTAAGTCCAAAATTTGCAGAAGTTGATTTAAGCTTCTTAAGCTTTATCATGTTTATTGCTATTATTGCATCCATGGTGCAATTGGTTGAAATGATTGTTGAGAAATTTGCTCCGGCATTATACTCTTCTCTGGGGATTTTCTTACCATTAATTGCTGTGAACTGTGCAATTTTAGGAGGTTCATTATTTATGCAAGAGCGCGATTATAATTCTATTGCAGAAGCTACATCCTTTGGTTTGGGTTCTGGACTTGGATTCTTTTTAGCTATAATAGGTATAGCAGCCATTCGTGAAAAAATACGCTACTCAGATATTCCTGCACCATTACGTGGTTTAGGAATTACATTCATTATAACCGGACTTATGGGTTTAGCTTTTATGAGTTTTATGGGTATCAAAATATAACATTGAAAAAGTAATTATTATGACAATATTAGCTATAAACGGATTAATTATTGGATCAAGCATTGCTATTTTCCTAATTGTGCTGTTACTTTTGGTTTCCATTCTGTTATATGCAAAAAAGAAACTTTTGCCCTCTGGTGAGGTGACTATTAGCATTAATGATGGCAATAAAGAAATGATCGTTGAACCAGGCAGTACACTTTTATCTACATTAGGTAGCAATAAAATATTTTTACCATCGGCTTGCGGCGGCGGCGGTACTTGTGCGATGTGTAAATGTCAGGTTGACGAAGGTGCTGGAACTATTCTTCCTACCGAATCTCCCTACTTTACACGCAAAGAAGCTCAAAACAATTGGCGATTGGCATGTCAGGTAAAAGTTAAAGACAATATAAATATGCGTGTCCATAAAGAAATTTTGGGCATTAAGAAATGGGAATGCGAAGTGGTATCGAACCACAACGTTGCAACATTTATTAAAGAATTTGTTGTTAAGCTACCTGAAGGTGAAACTCTTGATTTTAAATCGGGTGGATACATTCAAATTGATGTTCCAAAATTAACAGTGGACTTCAAAGACATGATTATTGAAGATGAATACAAAGAGGATTGGAATAAAATGGATATTTTCAAATTACATATGAAGAATCCTGAACCAACTTTCCGTGCTTATTCTATGGCCAATCACCCGGCAGAAGGTAACATTGTTATGCTGAACATTCGTATAGCAACGCCACCTTGGGACCGAAATAAAAACGATTTCATGAATATTAATCCTGGAATTTGTTCATCGTTTATTTTCTCGCGCAAACCGGGCGATAAAGTAACCATTTCGGGTCCTTATGGAGAGTTTTTTATTAAAGAAACTGAAAACGAAATGATGTTTATTGGTGGCGGTGCAGGTATGGCTCCCATGCGTTCGCATATTTTCCACCTATTTAAAACAGCCAAAACAGGACGCAAAACTACATTCTGGTACGGTGCACGCTCAATGAAAGAAGTGTTTTACAAAGAGGAATTTGATGCCATTGCTGCTGAATTTCCAAACTTTGAATGGCACCTAGCTCTTTCCGAACCATTGCCTGAAGATAACTGGGAAGGACCTACAGGTTTCATTCATCAAGTTATTTTAAACAACTATCTAACGAAACACGAAGAACCGGAAGATATCGAGTACTACTTATGTGGCCCTCCAATGATGAACAGTGCTATAAATAGCATGCTTTATAATTTGGGTGTTCCGGATGAGATGATTGCATTTGATGACTTTGGATCATAAATATTTTAAGCCGCTCGATTTGAGCGGCTTTTTTTTGTTCTTTTTGTTTAACTTTGTTCTATGGAACAGATTATTTTAAATATAAAAGACAAAAGCAAAATGTCGTTCCTTTTTCAACTAACTAATCAATTGGACTTTGTTGAAATTGCAGAGAAAAGAAAACATGCTAATTTAAAAAAAACTGACTTTTTCAGTTTTGCTGGACTTTGGCAAGATAGAGATATTGACGCAAGAGAATTAAGAAAAAAAGCATGGAGGAAAGAGAAATGATTCTTTGCGATACTGATATTCCAATTGAATTTTATAGAAACAATCAAGGTATCCTTACAACATTGCAAGAAATCGGTCAAAATAATATTGCCATTTCCGTAATTACTTCTGGTGAATTAATATATGGAGCACTTAATAAAAAAGAATTAAAACAAATACGGAGAAATATTAATTCATTATTAGAATTTTCCGTTAATGATGACATTAGTTTAACATTTATTGAACTACATGAATAATATTCTTTAAGCCACAATCTCGAAATAGCAGATGCAATAATTGCTGCAACAGCTATTTCGAAAAACATTCCTCTATTTACTTTAAATAAAAAAGACTACCGTTTTATTATAGAACTAAAACTATATGAATAAAATTTCAAAATTCATCATATTTACTATTTCAATTGTTTTATTAGTAACCTGTACAAAGAAAAAAGAAACCTATATTAAAAACGAAGGTTTTATTTTTGGCACCACCTATCATTTCACCTATCAAAGTAGTGAAAACATAGAGCTTGACATAAAAGAAAAATTACAAAAGTTTAATGCATCCTTAAGTACATACGACCCCAATTCCATAATAAGTCGAGTAAATAGTAACGATTCTTTAGCAAGAGCTGATTCCTATTTTACCGCCTGCTTTTCTAAGGCGAATGAAATATCTACCATAACTAATGGGGCATTTGATATGACTGTAGCACCTGTGGTAAATGCCTGGGGTTTTGGCTTCGATGAATCAACCATTGCCGATAGTGCAAATATTGATTCATTAATGCAATTTGTTGGCTTCAATAAAATTCGACTTTCAAATGGCAAAATTATTAAAGAAACAAAAGGAGTTATGCTTGATGCCAGTGCAATTGCAAAAGGGTATGGGGTTGATATAGCTTCTGAATTATTAGAAAGCAAAGGAGTTACAAACTATATGGTTGAAATTGGTGGTGAGGTAAGAGCAAAAGGCAAAAATGCTAAAAGCCTATATTGGCGCATAGGAATTGACAAGCCTATTGATGACCCCACTGTCTCGCAACGAGAACTTCAAGCAATTGTTAGCATTGAAAACAAAAGCTTAGCCACATCGGGAAACTACAGACAGTTTTATGAAAAAGATGGTATAAAATATTCTCATACCATTGATCCAAGAACCGGATACCCGGCAAGAAATCAATTGCTAAGTGCTTCTGTATTAGGAAACGACTGCATGACAGCAGATGCTTTTGCCACCGCTTTTATGGTAATCGGCCTTGAAAAAAGTATAAAGCTAGTTAATAACCTTGACTACCTCGAAGCATATTTTATTTATACTGATTCGTCAAAGCAATATTTCATTTATGAAACAGAAGGATTCCACAAGATTACAAACTAGCTCTCACAGCTACTCACACAAGAACCTGTTTTACCATCTGCATCTGGAATAGAACATCCGCATGATTTTTTTAGTTCTTTTCCCTCGCCTCTACTGAGCGAAATAGCTAATAATCCACCTAGTACTATTAATAGAATGAGTATTGTAACAATAATTTGCAGCATAACATTCTGATTAATTCATAAAATTTGACAAAAAGCACATATCTTTTTCATTATCTAAACCTTATAATTTTTAACCCCAATTATTCTTGAGAATAATTGCTGTCTCCGACAGCGACTAAGTCTCA
>JAQICC010000342.1 GCA_027858735.1 Salinivirgaceae bacterium | reverse complement strand
GTTCTATTTTTTGGTTTCATAAATAAATGTAATATTTACTATGGAACTTATCTCATTACAAACATAGGGGCTAATTAGTAACACCTTATTTTTTTTGGTTAAAATGGTTACATTTAATTATTGTTTTTATGTGCATTAAAATATTGATATGAAAGTTAATTACGACGAAATTATGAATTCCATCATCAAGGGCTTATTAAATGGTAATGAGGATAAAGTAATTGGGCAAATGCTATTGCAAACCGATCATCCGATAGGAGAACTTATTAATAATGATCAGGAGTCGTTTGAAAAGATATATGCCTTTTTATCGCCGACAGCATTTTCGGTGCTTGCTGAACTTAAAAACCAATTGGGAGATGATTTGCAAATTTTAGACGATGATGGCAGTAGTATTGATTTTGAATAATTGAAATGATTAAAGCAATTTTTTAAAATATAGTGTTATATAATATTGCGAGTGGCTGAAAATATTGTTTGATTTTCAGCTAAGACAAGTTGGCAAGAATTTAAATTTTTTATTGTTGCTAGTCTCTTGTTATTGCATTCGGAATTTGTTTAAACGACTACAAACCAGCAACTAGTATCAAGAAACAATACATCATAAAAAATATGAACTAAACTAATCAAGTTTCGACTATTGATTGACATAAATATTGCTAAGCAATTCAGGTAAGTGGGGCTGAAACATTTGTGCCCAAATGCTTTCCCGGGACTGCAAAATATAATCACCTTTTATAAATAGCGTATGTGCAACAGTTTGTCTTTTTATAATGGCAATTTTTTGCGATCTGCTTATTTAAATTGGCAAACTTATTTGTGTATATTGAACTAAAAAGGTTTTCAATGATCTATAATAGGGAGAATTTTGGGAAAATAAGCTAGGTGTAAAATGCAAACCAAAAAAAGTTTTGCATTTTTTTGTTGCATTTTTTTAAAATGCATAAAATCAGACATGTAAATAAAAAATGAGTGTTTTTGTAGTGTTCATATGAGCTTTTGTGATACTCGAAAATATTTCAATTCCGATGGCATCATGTACATTTAGCAAACAATACGAAATAGGGTATTTCTCAAAACAACAACTTAGATTAACTAAAAATTATTATTATGAAATTATTTTTTTACTTGTCAAGAATTAAATTTTTTAAGACCGGTTTTAAGGGAGCTATAACACTGTTTTTTGTGTTTAGCCAATTAGGTGGGTATTCACAGTGCAATCAGTTAGTATGGGCCGATGAGTTTAGCGGCAGTTCAATTGATGCAAGCAAATGGACACATGAGGTTAATGGTGATGGGGGTGGAAATGGCGAATTGCAGTATTATACTGATTTTGCACGTAACTCTTACCTTGAAAACGATAACCTAATCATAAAACTAATTAAAGAAGATTATTTAGGGAAATCTTATACGTCGGCACGATTGGTAACACGTTACAAAGCAAGCTGGCAATATGGGCGCTTTGAAGTACGTGCAAAAATACCGGCTGGTTTGGGTACATGGCCAGCAATTTGGATGTTGCCCGATGATCAATCGGCAGGATGGCCGGGTGAAGGTGAAATCGATATTATGGAACATGTGGGATCTGATCCAGGTCGAATTCATGGAACAGTTCATACTGCTGCTTTTAACCATTTAGCCGGAACACAGGTTGGTGCAAGTACCATAGTGTCCGATTTTAATACGGCATATCATGTATATGCTGTAGAATGGACTCCTACGGAAGTGCGATGGTTTATCGATGATGTTCAGTATCATTCGTTTCAGAATCAGGGTGGAGATGATAAATGGCCTTTTGATAAAGATTTTCATTTTATTCTTAATGTTGCCATGGGCGGCGCATGGGGTGGAGCTGAAGGTATTGATGAGACCATTACTGAAGTTCAAATGGACATAGATTATTGTAGAGTTTATAGCGGGACTTATACCAATGGAATTTCAGGGGATTCTAAAGTGTATGAAAACGACAATAATAAAGTATATACTATTAATGCAATTGACGGAGCAGCATATAACTGGAGTTTACCTGCTGGCGCAAGTATAGCAACAGGTCAAGGAACAAATTCAATTACAGTAAATTGGGGCACAACATCAGGAAATGTTAATGTTGATGTGGCCGTTGCCGGTTGCTCAAATAATTTATATTCATTAGCTGTTGTTGTGGAGGCTCCTGTAACCCTTGAATATATTTTTGAAGATTTTGAGGAAAATAGAAATTTGAATTATATTCTTTCTTCAGGCACTTTAACTCAAACGATTGCAAACCCAAATCCGGGGGCTCCGAATAGTTCAGCTTTGGTTGGAAAGTACGATAGAAATATTGATGAACTTTATGATGTTATATTTACGGGTACCAGTGAAATTGGAAATGCTTCTGAATTTTCATCAGGGAAAAGAAGAATCCAAATGGATGTTTATACTTCAGCGCCAATTGGTACAAAAATATCAATGCAGCTAGAAAATAGTACGACATCATTATCTACAAATTACCCAACGGGCCGTCATAGTGTATATGAAGCCTATACTACCATACAAAATGGCTGGGAAACCATTGAATTTGATTATTTGTCGCGTCCTGATGGAACTGTTGGTGCCTTTGACTGTGATAATATGGTTCTTTTAGTAGATGCAAATTCAAATACCGATCACACCCTCTATTTTGATAATGTAGCAAGTGTTATTGCTCCCGATAAAGACATATTAAATACGGTTGTAATAGCTGATTATGACGCTGTTAATGAATTAGATACCATTTTTGCAAATGGTATTTATAATGCAAACGTTAGCAATCCGGCACCAAATGAGCTTAATGGAAGTGCTTTGGTTGCAAGCTATGTGCGCGATGCAGGTTCACCCTACGATGTAATAAGCTTTGCAACAAATTCTATTGAAGATGCTTCATATTTTAAATCAGGCGATTATATACTATTTGTCGATGTATATTCTTCAGCACCTATAGGAACAGACATTACAATTAGTTTTGAAAATGCTGTTATTTCGGAAAATGACTACCCCTATGGTAGAAATAGCCAATACACAGCCGTTACAACTGCAACCAATAGTTGGGAAACTTTAATGTTTACTTTTGCAACAGCTCCAGATGCAGGTACATCAAATCTAGAGGTTAATGAACTTGCTATTTTATTCGGTCCTAATTCAAACACAGGCGATACTTATTATATTGATAATTTTCGTTATGGAATTACGATTGTACCAGACACATACGCGTATGATTTTACCATACAAAATTACGATGGTGTTGAGAATTTATCATTAACCATGGCAACTGGAACCTATAATGCACCAGTGGCAACACCTGCTCCCAATGCTGTAAATAACTCTGCAAATGTTGCCCAATACATTCGCAGTGCCGACGATTTATATGATGTTATTTTCATGGGAGTTAATATTATTGATGATGCATCAGTTTATGAAAATGGTGATAGCCGGTTTGCTTGTGATATTTATACTGAGGCACCTGTTGGAACTATTATTAGCTGGCAGCTTGAAAACTCTACTATGAGTGCATCTGATTATCCATCGGGTCGTCATAGTGTTTATCAGGCAGCTGTTCAGGCTTCAAACGAATGGCATACACTCGAATTTAGTTATTCATCGTCGCCCGATGTAGCTACACCTGATAATTCAATTGATCAAATGGTACTTTTGGTGAATCCTAATTCAAGCACCGATGATACTTACTATTTTGATAATTTTAGAAGTCTTAAAAAAGGTACTGTTGTGGTTAATAATCCACCAGTTGCAAGTGCTGGAGTCGATCAAAATTTAGTGGCCGGAACCACATCAACCGATTTAAAAGGTTCCTTTAGCACTGACCCCAATAGCGATCCTTTAAGTTTTGAATGGTCTCAACTAAGTGGTCCAAATGCAGCTGTTTTTAGTTCAGTAACTGTGGCCAATCCAGGTATATCAAATTTGATTGCTGGTGTATATGCATTTGAATTGAATGTAAGTGATGGCGAGTTTAATGATGCAGATCAGGTGGTTGTTACGGTTGAAAGTATTGAAAATACGGCTCCAATTGCAAATGCTGGCGACGATCAGATTTTACTTGCGGGTTCAACAACAGCTAATTTGAATGGATCAGCAAGTACCGATCCTGATGGTGATGCTCTTACCTTTAGCTGGAGTCAAGTAAATGGACCAAATGCAGCGGTACTAAGCTCTGAAACTATAGCCAATCCTGATTTAAGTAGCTTGATAGCTGGTGATTATACCTTAGCACTTACCGTAAGTGATGGTGAATTAACGAATACAGATCAAGTTGTTGTTACTGTAGAAAGTGATGGTAATTATGCCTTCATTCCTGGGGTTATACAAGCCGAAGACTGGAGCGATATGTTTGGGGTACAAACCGAATCTACAAGCGATATTGGTGGTGGCCTAAATGTAGGTTGGATTGATAATGGTGATTGGATGGACTATGCAGTAAATGTCACAACAGCTGGAACCTATACTGTTGATGTTAGAGTTGCAGCAGCCGGAACAGCACAAAAAACTCTTGAAATTCAAGCATTAAATACTGCAAGTGTTGAATTTACAGCAACAAATAGCTGGCAAGGTTGGATTACTGCATCAACAACCATTAGTCTTGATGCCGGTGAACAAACCATTCGCTTATATGCTACATCAACTGGTTTGAATGTAAACTGGATAGAATTTTCTACGAATGAAGAACCCGTTTTAGCTTCAATTAACCTGACACCTCAAAATACAATAATTGATGAAGGTGCAACGCAACAATTTACAGCAGTAGGTGTAGACCAATTTGGTGATGCAATAGCCTTTACCCCTGTATGGACAGGAGCGGATGTTAATGGTTTATTTACAGCATCGAATGCAGGTACTTATACCGTTAGTGTTTCTGCCGGAAGCATATCGGCAAATACAAATATTACTGTGGAGCCTGTTGTACAAACCTGTACAAAATATGAAGCCGAGAACTGGGCCAATATGTCGGGCGTGCAAACCGAAGGAACAGCCGATGTTGATGGAGGCTTAAATGTAGGATGGATTAATACAAATGATTGGATTGACATAAATGTTTATGCAGCTACTGCTGGTAACTATACTTTAAAACTTAGAGGCGCAACACCAAACGGACCCGATGTTTGTCAAGTACAGGTTGATTATGTTGTAGCAGGGCAAATTGATATAGCCAATACAGGTGGATGGCAAACTTGGGATACTTTTGAAACTACTATTAATATTCCTAGTGCCGGTAACCATGCAATTCGTTTGTTAGCCTTAACCGATGGCTTTAATATTAACTGGATTGAGCTTTGTGGACAGGGTTCAGCAAATACAGCTCCAATAGCATCACTAGTTGCAGACTCTCAAACAGGAACTGCTCCATTACTAGTAACATTTGATGCTTCGGCTTCAACTGATGCAGATGGGGATGCATTGACTTATGCATGGGAATTTGGTGATGGTTCATCGGCAACTGGTGTGATTGTTCAACATACTTATACCGTTGAGGGTGATTATGCAGCGGTAGTAATTGTAAGTGATGGTTCACTTAGTGCATCTGCAAATACAACAATATCAGTAACTACTGCACCAACCGATTGTTTGGTTGATGCTACAAATGGAGATTTTAGTGTTGAGGTATCATCCGATCCTAATAATCCAACACTAACTTTTATTCCTGCAGCAACTGGTACTGGTGATAATCTACTATTATTGTATTACGGGACCAGTCCTAACGGACCATATCCTGGATATATGCCAGCGCCGAATGAAGCATACCAAATTAATGCAGCAGCAGGTGAAACGGTATATTTCTATTATACTTATAGCTTAGCTACTGGTGGTGAAAACAACAGTGCTGCGAATAAAAATAGTTTTGTGGTTGGTCAGTGCGAAACTACCTTAAAAGCTGCAGAAATGGCAACAGCTATTAACAGCGATGTGAATAATATTAAGGTATATCCGAATCCTGTTGAAGCTAGCTTAAATGTTGATCTTGGTAATTCTGACTTCGATGTTGTTTCTCTTATTGACGTAACCGGTCAAGAAGTTTGGAACGAGAAAGTTGAGAACAAACTGAACTTAAATATTGATTTCACAAGCTTAAATAAAGGCGTTTACATGCTTGTATTAAGCAATGATATGCAGAGAAAAGTAGTTCGAATTATTAAACAATAAACATAGCCTGTAGGGCTTTAATATGAATAGCCAGGGGTTTTAACCCCTGGTTTTAATATTGAAATTAAAACGTTGCAAGCAGAGGGTATATTTGAAAAGGCTAGGGTGGCATGCAACGAAAAGTAAAAAGATTTAATTGCAAATCTTTATTAAATAGAAATAAGCAATAATTAACCACGAACTAAATCGAATTAACATAGAAAATAGGGTAATGTTGATTGGATGCACTCAAAAGGGAATGAACGCAATACAAAAAGTGTCGGGAAAGACTTATAATGTTTAGTTTGACAAATTTATTATTATAAGTCTGACACTTGTATTGTGATTCAGTAACTCTAATACTTAGAAATTAAAGCTAGTTAGATACTGTCCATAAACTCACGTGTCTGAACCAAAAAGTTCGAATTCAAGGCGTGTGAGGAATTCAAACCACAGTCCCGATTGAAATATCGGGATGAGGATTTTGAACAACAACAGCCTGCCCCGATTATTTCGAGGAAGAAGTTGGACTTTATGGACAGACACTAGTGTAGCAAAATCTTAAAAAAATCAAAACCAAACTGTTTTGCATATGAGCATACCTGCTATAGCTATGTGCTTTTGCGAACGTAAAATGTAATTCTAATGAAACAAATTATCAATAAACTAGTTAAAAGTGCATTTGTATTTTTACTGTGCTTGGTATTTAGTAGCGAAGTTTTTTCGCAAGCCTTACCATTGCCTTACGAAATTGTAAATACCTCTGAATTTGCCGACAACGAAATTTATATAGGCTTGGTTGGAAAGCAAGGAGATACCGATGTATGGATTGACTGTGCTACAGGGGCAGTAAATCCTATGTTAATAAGCGACAATACAATTCAAGGGCCAATAATCGATGGAAATTCAGGACCTGGTACCAATGGAATGTATGCTGATATTTTTAGTTTACTAAGCGCTATCCCAAACAAGACTATAAATATTCCTCATATTCATGCTGTTCGTATTTTTATTTCTTTTAAGGAACAATTGTATCTATACTTTTTTGGAGCTGGCGGTGGTTATTCTGCACCTTCCTTATCAAATGCAACCGATCCAAACCAAGGCATACGTTACGAGCTAATTGAATTAACCTATGGCGATAATGGTTTATGGACAAACACAACCCGCGTTGATCATTACCAATACCCAATGGGACTAGAAGTTTGGGGCGAAGGTGGTTTTTATAAAAAAGTTGGTGAAATTTTAACACACGACCAAATAATTGATACATGGAAAAATCGTGTTCCTTCTCAGTTTTTGGCATGTTTAGATAACGAATTGGAAATTATCCATGCTCCGTCAAAAACAGCAGCCTTTGCTGAAGATGGAGCTTATTTTTCTTATTTTGACTCTTATGTTGATGCCGTATGGGCACGTTATACCAATGAGGATTTAACATTAAGTATAGGTGAAGCCGGGTTATACAAAGGAAGAGTATATGGTGAAGAATTCAGGTTTACCAATCAGGCAAATGGTGTGGTAGGTATTATTAGAGCTAAACCGAATACGCAAGAAATATTCGAAGCCAAAGGGGTTTTAGCAACCGATGAACCTTCAACACCTGATATTTATGCTGACCAAAATGTACAAAAGCACTTTAGTGCAGCCTTTAATCGTGGAGCTATTGATGCAAATGCACCTGCAGGACAAACCATTGAGTGGTCTAACGAAGCTGAGTTTTTTACGCATGAGCCTTACAATCAATACGTAAAATTTTGGCATTCACGCGATATTAGTTTTGAAGGTGAAACCTATGCATTTGCTTACGATGATGTATTTGATTATTCGTCGACTATACAAAGTGGAGCCCCAACTAAGGTTAAAGTTACTATTGGAGGTTTTGCTGGCCAAACCCCAGTTGGATTGCCTATTCCTGGAACTATACAAGCGGAAGACTTTTCTGCCATGTCAGGGATACAAACTGAAAACACTTCCGATATTGGGGGTGGAATTAATGTGGGTTGGATTGATGCAGGCGACTGGTTAGATTATAATGTAAACGTTAGTGCAGCGGGTACTTATACTTTTAATATGCGATTGGCTGCTGATGGTACGGCTCAAAAAACGGTGCAAGTGCAGGCTGCAACTACAGGATCTGTTACTTTTACCGCTACTGGTGGTTGGCAAAATTGGACAACAGAATCAGGAACAGTTAATTTAAAGGCAGGAGAACAAACCATTCGTATTTACGCCGTATCAACAGGCTTTAATGTAAATTGGATTGAATTTACTACGAATGAAAATCCTGTTTTAACAACAATAAACCTAACGCCGCAAAATGCTATAATTAACACAGGAAGTACACAGCAATTTACAGCGGTAGGTAAAGATCAGTTTGGCAATACAATAGCCTTTACCCCAGTTTGGACAGGAACTAATGCTACTGGTTTGTTTACTGAATCTACTTCAGGAACATATAATGTTGGTGTTGCATCGGGCAGCGTTTCAGCGAGTACCAATATTACTGTAAATACAGTTTCAGAATCGTGTACCAAATACGAAGCCGAAGAATGGGCCGATATGTCGGGAGTACAAACTGAAGGAACAGCCGATGTTGATGGAGGCTTAAATGTAGGTTGGATAAATACAAACGACTGGATTGATATTGATGTTTTTGTAAGCACACCTGGTGATTACACCTTGAACCTAAGAGGCGCAACTCCAAATGGTCCTGATGTATGTCTGGTTCAGGTTGATGGTGTGG
Source organism: Salinivirgaceae bacterium (assembly GCA_027858735.1). Lineage (GTDB taxonomy): Bacteria > Bacteroidota > Bacteroidia > Bacteroidales > SZUA-534 > GH45. Next base: position 7,085 of record JAQICC010000342.1, on the reverse strand, counting down.
TTGCCGGACAAATAGATATAGCCAATACAGGTGGATGGCAAACTTGGGAAACATTTGAAACAACAATCAATATTAGTTCTGCGGGCAATCACGTGCTTCGATTCTTAGCTTTAACCGACGGTTTTAATATGAACTGGATAGAGCTTTGCGGAGACGGAGGAGAATCTACAGCTTGTAATGTAGAAGCAGCGACCGGTGACTTCAGTGTTGAGATATCCGCTGATGGCACGAACCCTAGTTTAACATTTGTACCTACTGTTAACGGTACAGGATCGGCTTTATGTTTACTTTTTTATGGTACAAGTGCCAGTGGACCATATCCAGCAAACTCGGTAACCCCAAATGTACCGTTCCAAATTAATGCAAATGCTGGTGAAACGGTATACTTCTACTATACCTACAACCTTGCCAGCGGAGGTGAAAATAATAATTCAGCCAATAAAAATAGTTTTGTAGTGGGCTCATGTGAAAGCACCTTAAAATCTGCAAGTATTGCTACAACGGTGCATGAAAATTTAGGTGAGGTAAAAATGTATCCAAATCCTGTTAAAGATAATTTGATGGTTGATTTAGGAGACAAAAATTCTTACAAAAACTTGCAATTGATCGACTATTCTGGTAAAGTAATTTATACCCAATCTATTGAAAATGGAGTTTCCAAGCTGCCTATATCAATGAAGGCTTATGAAAATGGTATTTACATACTTATGCTTTCAAGCAATAACGCAGTGAAAACTTTCAAAGTACTTAAAAACTAAGATTTAACCAGCCGCCATGCTACATTTCTGCTTATGGCGGCTGGTAAATTACTTGGTTCTCGTTTAAAATTGAGTTACAGATAAAAGGAAGCCTGAAAGGCTTTAATTCTAATAACTCGGGTGAAACCCCGAGTATTATGTGCAATACAAGATCGTCGCAAGTAGCAAAGATTGTTAAAAAAAGGAAAATCGTATGCGACGGGTTTATTAAAAATGCAATATGCAACGCTAATATAAACAAGAGTCTCTTGGATTATAACTACTTAAAATAAAAACTAACACTTATCATCAAATGAAAAACGATCTAACTAAACTACAAAACGCAAAAAAGCTTTTTACTGCTGCTTTTTTGATCCTAATTTTCGCCTATTCATCAATAGCCCAAGTGGTTTCTGTTGGAAGTGGCAGTTACACAACAACTTTTCCAGGTACCGATGAAGCTGGTCGAAATTCGTACCCTAGCGGCACTCCATATTTAAGCGGGGTAGCGGCAACAAAACCAGTTCCAACAAACGACTGGTGGTCTAATCTTATAAAAGAAGCACATGGAGGTCAAGCTTTCAATTATCCCTTATCTTACAAATCGGTAAGCAATGGTTTGGTAATTAATTATACCATGCCAGCAGGTGGAGGCACTTCTGATTACCGCCAACCCATGAGTGATGTTCAAGGAATTGTTATGGGGGTTTCAAATATGAATACTACCCAATCAACAGCATCTGATCATTCCGATTGGACAGCTACCATTAATTGGAATGATGGCTCGCATGATTTTAGTGCCCTTATGGGACATGGCATGCCTTTCACCTATTTTACAAAAGGGAATGGAGATGTTGCCAGTGTTAAAATTGGGTTCAATCTTGCCGGAGCATACGTAAGTGGAAATAAAATTATTCTTGAAAACAATTATGGTGGAGCCAGTTATATTGTATACGGCCCTGCTGGTTCAAGTTGGAGTTTATCGGGTGATACCTTTACGTCAACACTAAATGGTAAAAATTATTGGTCAATGGTTATGGTACCTTCATCAATGACTGTGGCTGCGGCAATAAGCTATTTTGAAACCTATGCTTTTGCATTCCCAACCCAAACTCAGGTGAGCTGGAATTACAATGAAAGCAATTCTATAGTAACAACGACCTATTCCATTACACCTGATATTAAAGAAGGAAGTGGATCAAATGTATTCTGGGGTATTCTTCCTCATCATTGGGGAAATTTGGCTTCAACATCAGCACAACCATCTTCTATATCGTACAATACAGTACGTGGTGAGCTAAAAATGATGATCTCAAATACCTTTTCAACTGACCTACGTTTTAGTGGAATTCTTCCAACATTACCCAATTTGGGTAAGTATAGCGATAGTTTCAATCCAGCTGAAGTGCATACCATGATTGATCAAATGAAAGCTGATGGACTTCCAACTTGGACAGATTCGTACAATGAGGGGCAAAGCATGAACCGATTGGTGCAAACTGCACGTGTTGCTGATCAGATGGGTAATACGGATGCCAGAGATCAATTATTGGCCACGGTAAAAGAAAGGCTTGAAGATTGGTTGACCGTTGAATCGGGTGAAGTTGCATTTATGTTTTATTACAATAGCGATTGGAAAGCTTTGATTGGTTACCCTGCTGGACATCGTCAGGATAATAATTTGAATGATCATCATTTTCACTGGGGCTACTTTATACATGCAGCAGCAGCCATAGAACAATTTTATCCGGGTTGGGCTTCGCAATGGGGCGATATGATTTATATGTTAATTCGTGATGCAGCAAATCCTTCGCGTTCCGATAGTATGTTTCCATTCTTAAGAAATTATAGTCCTTATGCCGGACATTCCTGGGCAAATGGTTTTGCTACCGAACCTTTTGGGAACGATCAGGAATCAACTTCTGAATCGATGCAATTTAATTCAGCCTTAATTCATTGGGGTACCATTACAGGAAATGATGAAATTCGCGATTTAGGTATTTATTTATATGCTACCGAGCATTCGTCGGTTAATGAGTATTGGTTTGATCAAAACGATAGAACGTTTCAACCAACATATCAGTATGAAATGGTTGCTCGTATTTGGGGTGCTGGATATGATAATGGTACATGGTGGACTTCGGACGTGGCGGCATCGTATGGCATACAATTATATCCAATACATGGTGGTTCATTGTATTTAGGTCATAATACCGAATATGTGCAGGAAGTATGGAATGGTATGACTAAGAATACTGATGTACTCAACAATATCTCAAACGATAATTTATGGTATGATACCTATTGGAAATATCTATCATTTTTAGATGCCGATGAAGCATTGACGCTCTACAACAACTATAAAAACAGAAATATAAAAATGGGTATTTCAAGTGCTCAAACTTACCAGTGGTTGCATACCATGGTTGCACTTGGGCAAGTTGCCGAAGAAATTACCGCCGATTACCCAATTGCAGCAGTTTTTAATAAAGACGGAGTAAAAACTTATGCTGCTCACAATTATGGTAGTACGCAAATAACGGTTCATTTTTCTGATGGATACAATTTGACTGTTCCTGCAAGAAGTCGTGCAACCAGCAGAGATGTTGTTGCATCGGTAATTTTGCAAGCAGCAAGTGTTGAGTTGCCGTCGGGCGGATCAACTGTATTAAGTGCCAATGTAACTGGAAGTGTTTCACGGATTGACTTTTATAAAGACGGTGTGTTGATAGGTACAGATAACAGTGCACCTTATTCAATAAATACAGGAAGCTTGGCTGTTGGATTTCCAGGATTTTATGCAAAAGCCAATGTGGGTGCTGGTTTTAATTTATCGAATGTGGTTGCTGTTCAGGTAGGATCGCAATTGCCTTATTTAGGGACTCCGTTTGCTATACCAGGAACTATTGAAGCAGGAAATTACGATGCTTTTGAAGGTGGAGCAGGACAAGGAATAGCTTATTATGATAATACCACTTGGAATGAAGGAGATTATAGAACAAGCGAAGCTGTAGATGCTGCTTCCGATGCTAGTGAAGGTGCAACTGTAGGTTGGATTGAAGCTGGTGAATGGTTAGAATATACCATAAATGCATCACAAGCGGGTAAATATAAAGCAGCCCTGCGTTATGCCTCAGGATCTTCTACCGGAGGAGGCCCATTCTATTTTAGTGTGAATGGCACAAAGGTATCAGTCGCTGAAAGCGTAATTACTACTGGAGATTGGGGTGCCTGGCTTTCAAAAGAAGTAAATAATGTGGTGCTGCCAGCAGGTGAAAGTGTGTTGCGTATAAGTTTCACAGGTGGAGGTTTAAATGTGGGTAAAATGACATTTATTTATGATGGCCCAACAAACAATAATCCGCCGGTTGCAAACGCTGGTGCGGATCAGGTTTTAGTTGCAGGTACAACTTCAACAAGCTTAAATGCTTCCTCCAGTACCGATCCTGATGGTGATAACCTAAGCTACGATTGGAGCCAGAGTAGTGGACCAAATACTGCAGGTTTTAACTCAAAAAGTGTAGCTAATCCATCTCTTACAAATCTAGTTGCAGGCACTTATATTTTTAATGTAAGCGTTAGCGATGGTGAGTTCACTAATTCAGATCAAGTAACGGTTACCGTTGAAGCATCTGTTAATAATGCACCAATAGCAAAGGCAGGCGACGACCAAGTTTTACCTGCAGGAACAACAGCATCAAGTTTGGTTGGTTCATCCAGTAGCGATCCCGATGGCGATGTCCTTACTTTCAGCTGGAATCAGCTAAGCGGACCAAATTCAGCAGTATTTAGCTCTGAAACCATAGCAAATCCTGATTTAAGTAAGCTCACAGCAGGTGATTATACATTTGAACTTACAGTAGATGATGGTGAATTATCTAATTCAGACCAAGTTGTTCTTACTGTTGAAAGTGACGGTAATGTTGCTGTCATTCCAGGTATTATTCAAGCTGAAGAATGGACTGATATGTTAGGCGTACAAACCGAACCCACAACTGATATTGGGGGAGGAATTAATGTAGGTTGGATTGATGCCGGTGACTGGATGGAGTATGAAGTAAATGTGACAACAGCAGGAACTTATACGGTTAATGTTAGAGTTGCAGCAGCAGGTACGGCTCAAAAAACACTTGAAATTCAGGCTGCAAATACAGCAACCGTTGTATTTACAGCAACGTCAAGCTGGCAAGGTTGGATTACTGAATCAGCAAGCATTTCTTTAGATGCAGGGGTACAAACCATTCGTTTGTATGCTACATCAACCGGTTTTAATGTCAATTGGATAGAATTTTCTACCAATGAAGAACCTGTTTTAGCCTCAATTAGCTTAACACCTCAAAACATAACAATTAATGAAGGTGCAACGCAACAGTTTATTGCAACAGGTAGCGACCAGTTTGGCAATGCTATTGCATTTACTCCCACTTGGACAGGAACAAATAGTAATGGTTTATTTACAGAAACAACACCTGCAACGTATACAGTCACAGCATTGTCAGGTTCTATTTCTGCTAGTACAAATATTACTGTTAATCCAGTGCTTGTACCCGTATTAACTTCTATAAATCTTACGCCACTTAACACAAGTATCGATGAAGGTGCAGTACAGCAATTTACAGCATCAGGTATCGATCAATTTGGCAATTCAATAGACTTTACACCGGTTTGGACAGGTACTGATGCCAATGGCCTATTTACGGAAACGAACCCCGGTACATATACCGTTAGTGTTTCGTCAGGAAGCATAGTGGCAAGTACGGATATTACTGTTGAGCCAAGCGTGCAAACCTGCACTAAATATGAAGCGGAGAATTGGGCCAATATGTCGGGGGTACAAACCGAAGGAACGGCCGATGTGGGTGGAGGTCTAAACGTAGGTTGGATTAATCCGAACGATTGGATTGATATAAATGTTTACGTGAGTGTTGCTGGAAATCATACCTTAAAATTAAGAGCGGCAACACCCAATGGTCCTGATGTTTGCCAAGTGCAGATCGACAATGAAGTAGCCGGGCAAATTAATATTGCCAATACGGGTTCATGGCAAACTTGGGATACTTTTGAAACGACAATAAACATTAGTAGTGAAGGTAACCACGTTATTCGTTTGTTAGCCTTAACCGATGGTTTTAACATGAATTGGATTGAACTATGTGGACAAGGCACAAGCAATACTGCTCCAATAGCATCACTAGTTGCAGACCCCCAAACAGGTACTGTTCCATTAGTAGTAACATTTGATGCTTCGGCTTCAACTGATGCTGACGGCGATGGCTTGACTCATGCATGGGAATTTGGTGATGGTTCATCGGCAACCGGTGCCATTGTTCAGCATACTTACACTGTTGAGGGCAATTATGTAGCGGTAGTAACCGTAAACGATGGCTCACTTAATGCATCTGCAAATACAACAATATCAGTAGCACCTGCACAAACCGAATGTTTGGTTGCTGCTGCGAATGGTGACTTTAGTGTTGAGGTATCATCTGATCCTAATAATCCAACACTAACCTTTATTCCTTCAACAGCTGGTACTGGTGACAACCTACTGTTATTGTATTATGGAACCAATCCTAATGGGCCATATCCTGGATTTATGCCTACACCAAATGTACCATTTGAAATAAATGCATCGGCTGGTGAAACAGTATATTTCTATTATACTTACAGCCTTGCAGGTGGAGGCGAAAATAATAGTTCGGCCAATAAAAACAGTTTTGTGGTTGGGCAATGTCAAACAACCTTAAAAAATGCAGAAATGGCTACCAGTATAGTAAGTGATTTATCAAATGTAAGCATCTATCCAAACCCTGTTAAGCATGAGCTTACTGTTGATTTTAATAGCGAGTTGGTTAAAGAAATTCAATTAATTGATATGGCAGGTAACAAGTTGTTAACGCATAACGCGCGCAATGAGGGTTCATTATATAAGCTGTCGATGAATAAATATGAATCGGGTGTATATATGTTACTATTAATTAGCCACAATTCCGTTAAAGCTTTTAGAGTTATTAAAGATTAATGTTTTGATAGCACATTTTAAAAACCCTCTGATATTATTTCTAGAGGGTTTTTTTTATTCTTTAATCAGAATGCACGATTTTAGGCCATTTCCCCCCATTGTCATCGATAATATTTTGGCTAACAGGCTCATTTGTTTTGAGCCTAAGTACAATAATATTGGATTTATAAGAGAAATAGAATAAATAATTTTGTCTTGGCTGTAAGGGGGTGCACGACAAATTTCCCTAAATCGAAAAATATTGGCTTTCGTCATTCTATCCCGACCCTAAAGGAAGTCAACAAAAGCCAATATTTTTCGAAGTCCCCTTTAGGGGATCTAGGGGT
>JAQICC010000326.1 GCA_027858735.1 Salinivirgaceae bacterium | reverse complement strand
AAGTTCGGAACAGGCTGTTGCGATCCCGAAGGCTTTCGGGATGAAATATAAAGATATATCGGCGGATTCCGACGCCTTACATCTACATCAAACTAAATGCATGAATTATTCAGGCTAAGAAGCTTCTAAACTTACACCCTAACTTTAAAAACCGCTTTTTTAACCACTGTTGATTCTTTTATCTGAATTCCGGGTTGATGAATATCGTTCGGAAAGAATATTGCAAATTCGCCTGACAAAAATTTAATTTTATTTGTTCCAGATTTAAAGAAAACAACATCTTTATCGCTATTATATGGATGCGTTATTTCTTGCTCCTTTAAGGGAGTATATCCCATATATTCACTGCCTGAAAGCATCATTTGAATATCAATATATTTCTCATGAGCCTCAGGTTTACAATCGGTTTCAACCTTTGTTTGATACTCACTTATTAAAACAAATACATCGGTTCCTGAAATTTCATGTTTGCCAACTGCAATGTCATTAATATTATTCATTTGAATAAAACGTATCGCTTTATTTAGGTTCTCAGAAATATGTTCGTACAAATTGATGTTCTCTATTTTATCAAATATCATAATTTATTAATTAAGTAATTCGTAAACTTTTTGTGCGCAATTTTGTCCGTCGATAGCAGAAGAAGCGATACCACCCGCATAACCTGCCCCTTCACCACTTGGAAACAATCCTTTAATTTTGGGGTGTTGAAAGGTTTCTTTGTCGCGAGGAATTCTTAAGGGCGAACTTGTGCGGCTTTCAACCCCAAGTAGCAAAGCCTCGTTGGTGAAGTAGCCTTTCATTTTCTGATCGAAGCTATGAAGACCAACCTGCAAACGCTTACGTATAAATTCAGGCATCCATTCGTGCATTGGAGAAGACTGAACACCCGGTCGAAAAGAACTTTCCGGTAAATTATTTGAAATTTTACCCTGATAAAAATCCACTAAACGTTGAGCCGGGGCAATTTGACCATCGCCACCATTATTAAAAGCCATTTGTTCAAACTCTTGCTGAAACTTTAAGCCATTTAGCACATTTTGCTCCTGATTGCCACCTATATCATTCAACTGCATTTCAACGACCATACCTGAATTTGCCCAACGGGTATTTCGGTTTGAAGGGGACATGCCGTTCACAACCATTTCGTTATTGTTTGTTGATGCCGGAACAACAACACCCCCTGGACACATGCAAAATGAATACACTCCTCGATTTTCAACCTGCTGTACCAAACTGTAAGTAGCTGCTGGCAAATATGGGCCCCGATTCTGACAAGAATATTGAATAGAATCGATAAGTTCTTGAGGATGTTCTATTCGCACGCCCATGGCAAAAGATTTAGCTTCAAGGGTTACTCCTTGATTATGCAGCATGGTATATATATCGCGTGCTGAATGTCCGGTAGCTAAAACTAAGGCCTTTGCCGAAATAGTGTCGTTATTTTGAGTTTTTACACCGTCAATTTCAAAGTCTTTAATTACCAATTCTTTAAGTCTGGTATTAAAATGAACTTCACCACCAAATTCAATAATAGCCTTTCTAATGCTCTTAATAATATCAGGCAATTTATCAGAACCAATATGCGGGTGGGCGTCTATTAAAATATCTTGACTAGCTCCATGATACTGCAATATTTGAAGAATTTCTTTTACACTTCCACGTTTTTTCGAGCGGGTATAAAGTTTGCCATCGGAAAAAGTACCTGCACCCCCCTCACCAAAACCATAATTCGATTCTGGATTAAGCTCTACATTTTTATGAATATTTGCGATATGCCTTTTTCGGGTAGTAACATCGGCACCACGTTCAATAATAATAGGTTTTAAACCTAATTGAAGTAGCTTTAGCGCAGCAAAAAGGCCTGCCGGACCTGCTCCTACAATTATTACTGGTTGTTTAGCGCTTACGTTTTGGTAATTGAATTCTATTTTAGGTTCTTCTATTGGGCTTTCATCAATAAACACAAAAACTCTTAGCTGAATTTTAACCTGCTTGCCACGGGCATCAATAGATCGGTTTTTAACTTGTATATGAGAAATACGTTTGGCGGAAATATTTAATTTGTTTGCAATAATGGAATGATAAAACTCCTCGGATGAAGCTTGCTTTGGCGATAATACTAATGTAATTTCTTTTACCATCAGAGTAGAAAATATCTGTTACTCAAAATAAATTACAAGGGTTACCATTTTTGTTCCTAACTTTTTAATAGCCTGAGTGTACCTAGTATCATCGTAATTAACGATATTTAAAATCCCATACGAAAATCGAATCTCAGAAGAAAATTTAAAATAAGGTAAGTAATAATCTACACCAAACCCAGCCTCCAAGAGCACATCGTGCCTATCTAGCCTAATTTTAGGTTTTTCTTGTTCTTTTATTTTTTTGCGAGAAGCCAAATCTAAAGCATAATTTACACCAAAAACTACATAGGGACGGTAATTATTTTGCCTCTCAGCTCTATATTTCAGCAATAAGGGAAATTGCAAAAAGGTTGATTCTATTACCATATCATGCAAAATAATGTCTTTGGATCCTTCTTTATTCATTAAATAATCCAATTGACGCTGCCCAAAGTATAAACCGGGTAACAAACGCAAGTCCCAATTTTCATTTATTCGCATATTACCCACAATGCTGGCTCCAAATAAAAAACCTCCTTTGCCTTCAATAGAATAAATAGAATCTAAGGGTCTAGGATGATCCTTATCTACTGGGGCATAAAGGTTTATATGGGGTGCGTATGAAAAATCAAGTTTACCTGCGGTAAATGCAAACCCGTAATGAAACTTATAAGCATCATAAAGAGGTTTATTCCATGGCTTCGACTTTTGTGCCAAAAGCCCAAGGGGAATAAGCATCAATAAAATTAAGAGTTTTTTCAGCTTCATAGTTTCCTTATGAACGGCAAAAATACCAAAAAATTTTGTTAAGCCTAATTTTAAATAGCCCCAGATTCGCAGATTTAAAAAAAAGAAATCGATTAATTAGTGCGTGCAAGAAAACTCGGTCTCTGATAAGAAAGCTTCAAGAATGAGGCTTTCGCAGCATTGAAAATCAGGAGTCCCGAAATCTCGGGATGACTGGTTGAAATGCAAGAGTAACG
>JAQICC010000312.1 GCA_027858735.1 Salinivirgaceae bacterium | reverse complement strand
GTTTTCACATTTTGAGTAGCCTGCCCCGATTATTTCGGGGAAACGAAAAGTATGAAAACCTTACAAGACCTCAGTCGATTGAGCAGATTTGCGATAGCGAATCGCTCAATTTGGATCCTATCCTGGGAGAGGTGCCGACAACTTGGCCAGCACTAGCTTCGAGCGGTTGTTAGGAAATTTATATCACCTAATATAAATTAAGATGCGTTTGCTCTGTTCTGCCCGTTATTTCTCTCAGTTTTTGGGGGATAATAAACGAGTTCAAATTTTTTATCTGGCTTAGATATTTCAATTCCATCTACATTTTCCTATTTCACCGATATAATTTCCACATTCGCCTATTTGTATTATAATAATTGCCCATAATGTGCAACCTTTGTAGTGTTATTACCGTCTCGCATGTAGCAACCCTTAAAACCAAACTAACATGACTACAAGCCCTTACAACCTAAAAAGCAGAACCGAAAACCCTGTTCAGTTTTACAATGACCTTTCAGAATATACTGCAAAAGTTATTAAGAAAGGCTCTTCCGATTTAAAGCAATATATTGATGAATACTTAGATTTTACACAAGTAAATAAATCCAAAAAATATTCATCTAACGAGTATTTAATAGAATTGCTAATGGCAGGAATTTACTGGAGAAATTACCATAAAAAACTTTCTATCGATGCCATATTTTTTCGTCCTCTATTTTCTCAATTGTATTCATTACGTAAAAAATACTCAAGTATTAAAACCAGAGTAGATAGTTATCGCGGTCGTTTAGGTCATAAGCTTTTATCATCTGATAAAAACAAAGACATTAAAATTTACGAACGATTTGAGTATTTAATAAGTTGGCTTGATTGCACAAAAGAGTACAACCAAGAAGTAGAACGACTTGAAAAATGGAAAATATTTCTTGAAAATAAGCATGTCGATTACCAAAATAATTTTTGGAATAAAATAGAAGCTTTTGCAGAATGGTTTGAGACTGAAAGCGAATATAATTTGGGAGCTTATACGCAAAATTGGAGCGAATTCATGATGGATTCTACTCAACATTATACGGGCAAAGAGAACTACTTTTTTTGCACACGCTTACCTAATGAGTATCATTTAAATATGGTGGCAGCTGAGGTTATGAATAATGCCTTAAAAGCTAACTACCAAAAAGCAGATAAAAAAATTGTATTGCTTCCGACTTGCATGGTAAAAAGCGAGAACTGTCAAGCTAAAATGGATAGAAAAAATATGGTATGTCAACATTGCAATGAAAATTGCTCGGTTTCAAAACTTAAAACCGACTTAAACAAAAAGGGCGTTGATACTGTTTTAATACCACATTCTTCAAGCTTTTCAAAATACTTAAAGCCTTGGGAGAATTCAACAGACACTGCTCTTATTGGTGTTGCATGCACCTTAAACCTAATAACTGGTGGATATGAGATGCAAAAATTGAATATTCCATCGCAATGTGTATTTTTGGACTCTTGTGGATGTAAAAAACATTGGCTAAGTGGAGAACCCACGAATCTAAATAAAACACAATTAAATAATTTAATTTTAGCGAATGATTCAGTCAAACAACCAGTTAATAGCACTTGTTGATACAAACGATAATATTACCGGATACGATCATAAACTAAAAGTGCACGAGAAAGGAACTCTTCATCGTGCATTTTCAATTTTTATATTTAATAAAAAGGGTAAAATGTTAATTCACCAAAGAGCTCACGAAAAATACCACTCTCCCGGTTTATGGACCAACACCTGTTGTAGCCATTTGCTTGAGAATATGAATATGGAAGCTTGTGTTCATGATCGTTTGCAACACGAAATGGGTTTTGATGCTGATGTTGACTTCCAATTTAAATTTACCTACCGTGAAACCTTTGGTAGTGGTTTAACTGAACATGAAACTGATCATGTATACTTTGGTGAATGGGAAGGCTTGCCTCATCCAAATCCTGATGAAGTAGCAGATTTTACATGGGTAAAAGTTGATGATTTAATAAAATTAATTAGCGAATTCCCTGAGCAATATACTTATTGGTTTAAACATATTATGAATAATTTTGCAGACAAATTCGCCAAGTAGTATTATGTTAATAGACATAAGCTTAGCATATTTCAACCCATCAATAGAAAAAAACCTTAAAATTTGATTATTTTGTTTGCTGCATTTTAGTTTAATTTGCAGCTACTATTTAAGAAATATGGACGAAGCAAAAATAATTAGTGAAATAAACAATCTTGTAAAAAATACAATGATCGATCATTTGGGCATTGAATTTACAAAATTTGGAGAAGACTACATTGAAGCTACCATGCCTGTAAATTCAAATACGATTAATCCAGCAAGAATTCTTCATGGTGGAGCAATGATGGCTCTGGCAGAAACTGTTGGTAGCGCTTTATCCTTGTTACTAATTGATAGAGAAACCCAGGATATTCGTGGCCTTGAAATTAATGGCAATCATGTTCGCAGTGCATCGTCTGGTATAGTAACTGGTAGAGCAAACCTAATTCACAAAGGCAAACAAACTCATGTTTCTGAAATAAAAATAACCGACCAAGGTGGTAATTTGCTTAACACAAGCCGAATAACCAATATGGTAGTTGATCTTGAATCGTAGAAATTGAAAAATTTGAATACAGATATATCGTTCATCCCAAAGGCTATTAATTGCGGTATTCCTTTTGCCATATGGCGCGAACCACGAAGCAATAAAATACAAATTACAATATGCAATCCTAATGATCTGGTTGAAATATATTCCTATACCGAGATCGATAAAAATAAGGGCTTTGTTTTTGCACCTTTTGATGCCTGTAAACACTTGCCTATTTATATCATTCCCTTTACAGCTATTAATGATATTGAATTTAACTGTGTAAATAAGGGGAAAAGCTTGATTGGTGAAAAGGGCAAGTTTAATTTCAATTTAAAAGAGTCCGAAATTCAACACATAAAACAAGTAAACAGGTTTCTTGAGGCCTTTTCGAAATCAAACATTAAAAAGGCGGTACTTAGCCGTAATAAATGGATTGATGGATATCAGATTTCGCAAATGCCGGAACTTTTCCAAAAACTTGATGAAAGTTACCCCAATGCCTTTGTTTATCAAGTTTACATTCCAAATGCCGGATATTGGGTTGGAGCAACTCCTGAATTGCTTTTTGCAACAAACAATGGAACAGCATCAACTGTTTCCTTAGCGGGTACTCAGCAATTTTCTGACCATATTACTTGGGATAAAAAAGAAGCCATTGAGCAAGAATTGGTTACCAAGCACATTCGCAATGTATTGTACGAATTTGGTATTCATGATTACAACGAGACCGGACCTGAAACTGCAAAAGCTGGGAAACTTGCTCATTTAAAAACTCAAATTGAATTTAATCGTTCACTGATCACCAGAAACTTTGGGCGATTCATTGAAAAACTACACCCTACTCCTGCAATTTGTGGATTACCGGTTAAAGAATCGCTTGAACTTATATTTCAAACAGAAACTTTCGATCGTGAATATTATTGCGGATTTTTAGGTCCATTTAATCCTGATGAAAGATCAAATTTGTTTGTGAATTTACGTTGCCTACAAGCCTTTGAAAATGGAGTAGCACTTTATGGCGGAGGTGGAATTACACCCGATTCCGATCCTGAAAAAGAATGGGAAGAAACCCGTTTAAAAATACAGACCTTAGAAAATATTTTAGAAACTTTATAGCATGAAGTATCAGAGCAGCAATAAAAAAATGGTTCAGGTGCTCATTGATCAATGCCGCAACTTTGGTATAAATCATGTGGTAATTTCACCAGGATCACGTAATGCTCCTCTAATAATTGCTTTTGATAATCATCCTGAATTTAAATGCTACAGTATACCTGACGAACGAAGCGCGGCATTTTATGCATTGGGAATGGCACGCCAATTAAATGAACCTGTTGCTATTATTTGTACTAGTGGTACGGCTGTATTAAACTATGCACCGGCACTTACCGAAGCTTTTTATCAGGAAATTCCTGTAATTGCCATAACAGCCGATAGGCCACCTGAACTAATTGATCAAGAAGATGGTCAAACCATACGGCAAGAAAATGTATTTGCAAATCATATACGGTTTTCAACATCGCTAACTACCAAAGAGGATCAGCAGAGCATTGCGCATGGTAAAGAACAGATAGATATGGCTTTGTCTGTATCTCTAAGTTTTCCCAAAGGTCCAGTTCATATTAACATACCCTTTGAAGAGCCCTTATACGATTTTGAGGAGAAAGAAATAATTGATATTGATAAACCTGCAATTTCTTGTTCTGATAGTTTCCCATTGGAACAGGAAAAAAACTTTTTAAGCGACTGGCAACAAAGCGAAAAAGTAATAATCCTTGTAGGTGTTTCAACTCCCAACAAGGAACTAAACAGATCACTTACCAGCTTTGCAAAACAGAATAATGCAGTAATTTTTGCTCCTGCAACAGCCAATATTCAAGGCGAAAATACTTTCAACACAATTGAAACCTTATTTTTCTCAACTTTTGTAAATAGCGATTCGAGTTTAACCCCCGATATACTAATAACTATAGGAGGTCCAGTGGTTTCAAAAGCTGCAAAACAATATTTGCGAAAATATAAACCTAAGTTTCATTACGATATTGATGTAAATCCTGCTATAATTGATACCTATAAAGCTTTAAGCGAAAAGATTACTTGTAGCCCAATGGAATTTATCTCTAGGATTGTAAAAGATTGTGATAAAAAGCCATCGGCTTTTCTAGATAAATGGCAGGATAGAAATATAGCAATTAAAGAAAAAACAAAGAATTTTACAGAAAATGTGAAATGGTCTGATATTTCAATATATACGTCTGTTTTTGATCGTGTTCCTTTAGAAATAAACTTGCATTTAGCCAACAGCACCCCAGTTCGATATGCCGAATTGTTTAATAAGCACCCAAAAGTAAATTATTATTGCAACAGAGGAACAAGTGGAATTGATGGATGCACGTCAACTGCAGCTGGCGCGGCACTAGTTTCAAATAATCCAACTATTTTAATAACAGGCGATATGAGTTTCTTTTACGATTCAAATGCCTTTTGGAATAACCATGTTCCCAACAACTTGAAAGTGATATTAATTAACAATGGTGGTGGCAATATTTTTAAAGTAATTCGAGGACCAGAGAATACAAATCAATTGGAATCGTTGTTTGTAACCCAACAAAGTGCTAAGGCTGAAAAACTTTGTGAAGCTTTTGGTGTTGATTACCTATCTTGTAATAATCATAAAGGCTTTAAAGAAAGCTTGTTGAAACTATTTGAAACTGATAAATGTACCGTTCTAGAAGCTTTTACTCCATCAAATAAATCAGCTCAAACCTATCGTGATATATTTGCAGAAATAAAAAGTCTGTAAGCAATATTCAAAGCATTACAACAAATCATTTCCTAGAAAGTAAGATTCCCTTTTGAAATACTAAAACAATACCTTATTTTCGAGGTTTAAATAGGGAATTAAATTTCAGTAATTATGAAACGTGAATGGACTACCATTAAGGAATATGAAGATATAAAGTTTGATTTTTTTGAAGGTATAGCCAAAATAACCATTAACAGACCTGAGGTGCGCAATGCATTTCGTCCTGAAACTACCATGGATATGATGGATGCGATGAATATTTGTCGGGAAGACCCAAATATTGGGGTTGTAGTATTTACTGGTAAAGGTGATAAAGCATTTTGCAGTGGTGGCGACCAGAAAGTAAAAGGCCGGGCCGGTTATGTTGGAAAAGACGGAGTTCCGAGGCTAAATATTCTTGATGTACAAAAGCAGATACGCAGTATACCTAAACCTGTTGTTGCCATGGTAAATGGTTACGCTATTGGTGGTGGGCATGTTTTACATGTAATGTGCGATATCTCCATAGCATCAGAAAATGCCATTTTTGGCCAAACCGGACCAAAAGTAGGAAGTTTCGATGGCGGATTTGGTGCAAGCTATTTGGCTCGACACGTGGGACAGAAAAAAGCACGTGAAATATGGTTCTTATGCAAGCAATATAGCGCAAAAGAAGCTTTAGATATGGGATTGGTAAATACCGTTGTGCCTTTGGATAAACTAGAAGATGAGACTGTCGAATGGTGTAAAACTATGTTGGAACATTCTCCTATCGCGCTACGAATGATCAAGTCAGGATTAAATGCCGAGCTTGATGGACAGGCAGGAATCCAGGAATTATCAGGAAATGCAACCATGCTTTACTATTATACCGATGAAGCGCAAGAAGGTAAAACTGCATTTTTAGAAAAGCGTAAGCCCGATTTCAGTAAATATAAGCGACTTCCTTAGGTTTATAGGAACACGGATAAAACTGATGCAACTGATATTCACGGATTTTAACATTTATGCTTTTACATAAAGAGATTACGGATAAGATTATTAACTGTTTTTATACCGTGTATAATGAATTGGGGTATGGTTTTCTTGAAAAGGTGTATGAGAATGCTTTGAAAATTGAATTGGAGAATGAAGGATTGAACTGTGAAACTCAAAAGCCCATAAATGTTTTTTACGATGGATATGAAGTTGGCAAGTATTTTGCCGATTTGATTATTGAAAACAAAATAATTATTGAGCTAAAGGCTTGCCCCCTTATTGAGGAACATGAATTCCAGCTTTTAAACTATCTAAAAGCCACTGATATTGAAGTCGGTTTACTTTTAAGCTTTGGCAAAGAACCAAAATTCAAAAGAAAAATCTTCACAAAGGATAGAAAGGAAAATCGGATATAATATTAACTAAATCAGTGAGGATCTGTTTTATTCGTAAAATCCGTGTTTCTATAAAATTTGAGTAAAATGAATATTAAAGCCTGGATACATGCATCGCGATTAAGAACCTTACCTTTAGCAGCTTCGGGCATGCTTTTAGGAAGTTTTATTGCATATAGCGAAGGTTTATTTCGCTTGGAAGTTTTTTGCTTAGCTTTTTTAACCATTTTGTTTTTACAAATACTGTCTAATTGGGCAAACGATTATGGCGACTTTAAACACGGTACCGATAATGAGAACCGTGTTGGTCCTGAAAGAACTTTGCAAAGTGGCGCTATAAATTCAAAAACAATGAAAATGGCCATGATAGGCTTGGGATTTATAACTTTTTTAACAGGAATTGCCTTGTTATATATTTCGCTTGGACAATTGCTTAATATAATGTTCTTGGTGTACTTAATAATTGGTATTTTTGCTATTATTGCAGCAATAAAATATACCGTTGGTAAATCAAACTACGGGTATAAAGGGTTTGGCGACATTATGGTATTTGTTTTTTTTGGAATGGCAGCAGTTTTAGGAACATACTTTTTATATAGCCATCAATTGAATTGGTTTGTTATATTACCATCCATATCCATAGGGTTATTAAGCACTGGGGTTTTAAACGTAAACAATATGCGCGATGTTGAAAATGATAAACAACAGGGTAAAAATACCCTAGCAGTAAAACTAGGAAGCAAATACAGCAAAATATATCACATATGTTTGGTTCTTACAGCTCTTCTTCTTCTCAATTTATTTTTATGTTGTCAGAACAAAAAATGGGAAGCCTTAAGTCTACTTCTACCCGCTTTATTGCTTATTAAGCATCTTATAAAAGTTTGGTTAAACGATAATCCTGCAAAGCTAGACCCTGAATTAAAAAGACTAAGCTTTTCAACACTTCTTATTTCGCTTTGGACAGGTATTGCTTTACTTTTGTAATATGTTAAAAGCACATTTTCAATCATACAATTTTAAATTTAATTTTCCGAGTGGCACATCGCGTGGAGTACTAACGGAAAAACCATCGTGGTTTATTAAAATATGGGATGATCTAAATTCTGAAGTATTTGGAATAGGAGAAATATCTTTAATTCCTGGACTTTCTCCCGAAACTCCAGAAATGGTGGAGCAAGCGCTCTACTCTTTTTGTCAGAATCCCGATTTAGTAATGCAAAATTTCCATAATCTGAAACTACCAGCTGTGAAATTTGGAATTGAAACGGCACTTATTGACTTGCATCAAGGAGGCAAAAGGATTCTTTTTCCCTCTGATTTTACAAAGGGTACCAAAGGCATTCGAATAAATGGATTGGTTTGGATGGGAAATAAAGCAGAAATGCTAAAACGCCTTAAAGAAAAGGTTGCCCAAGGATTCACTTGTATTAAAATAAAAGTTGGAGCCATTGATTTTGAAGAAGAACTTAACCTACTGAAATACATTAGACAAAGCTATAAGCATTCAGAATTAGAAATTAGAATAGATGCCAATGGAGCATTTACTCCTGAAAATGCTTTAGCTAAGATTGAAGCACTTTCTGCATTCAATCTGCATTCCATTGAGCAACCTATAAAACAAGGACAATGGAAAGAAATGGCTCTCATTTGCAAAAATTCTCCCATTCCTGTTGCTCTTGACGAAGAGCTAATAGGATTGTACGATGCTAACCAACGGGTTAATCTTTTAAATACTGTTAAACCTCAATATATTATTTTAAAGCCTTCGCTAATAGGCGGATTAGAAGAGACTCTAAACTGGAGCAACTTAGCCGATCATTTTAATATTGAATGGTGGGTAACTTCAGCCTTAGAAGGAAATATTGGTCTTAATGCTATTGCACAATGGACATTCCTGAATGGTTCTGCTATGCCGCAAGGTTTGGGTACCGGACAAGTTTTTTCTAACAATATTCACTCTCCACTAGAAATTAGAGGAGAACAACTAGGGTACAACACCAATATTTATTGGGAGGAAATTAACTTTACAAAAACTAATTCCGAATCGGTAAAGCAAAAACCATTTCAATATGAAAATGAATTATTGCAAGCAACAAAAGAAAATAAAGTAGAACCTAAGTTGAGCGATTCGAACAAAGTGAAGAGGCGCTTTACTTAGGTATAACCCTCCCGAACTCCGGTACGGGACAGGCTGACCTAGGAATTGTTGGTTTCCACATTTTGAGTAGCCTGCCCCGATTATTTCGGGGAAACGAAAAGTATGAAAACCTTACAAGACCTCAGTCGATTGAGCAGATTTGCGATAGCGAATCGC
>JAQICC010000303.1 GCA_027858735.1 Salinivirgaceae bacterium | reverse complement strand
TCCGACGCCTTACATCTACATCAAACTAAATGCATGAATTATTCAGGATAAGTATTTGGTTTTCATTGCATGATTTATTCCTATAAAAATTTAACCTAAACTTGATTCATATCAAGTTTTAATATTTGGAGCCAAAGTAGGATAAACTTTACCTATACTTTTCTTTAACGAATAAGG
The DNA here is from genome assembly GCA_027858735.1 of Salinivirgaceae bacterium. Classification (GTDB taxonomy): domain Bacteria; phylum Bacteroidota; class Bacteroidia; order Bacteroidales; family SZUA-534; genus GH45. The sequence goes on along the minus strand of JAQICC010000303.1, from coordinate 3,472 downwards.
TTTTATCAATAAGTGTTTTGACACTTTGGTAACAAATCTGTATTAAAACCAAACTATGCATTTGAAAGAATAAAAATGGTTCAAACGCATAGCGATAAAGAAATTTCCCGTATTACGGGAGGCAATCCAGTTTGGCATAAACCAAATTGGTGATTTTCTAAATCAGCCTGTCCCGAACTAGTTTCGGGAGGGTTAGTCCTTGCTAAATGCAGATAGTGCGTTCTTTCAGAACTTCTACTGCAAAACCCGGGTTAAACAAAATATATGTCGAAAAATAGAAATTAAACACCCTGTGAGTAGACAAATTTTTCGTAACTTTTCCTTGTTCTACTTTAAGTGGTAGTAAAATAAAATAAAGCCCTCGCTATGAAAAAAAAGTCCAATACAAGTGCTAGTAAGCCAAAAATCATTCCGGAACCTTGCACTGATGTGCGAACCGGCATGGACGTTGAATCGATGAAACAGGCAATAACTGAACATTTATTTTACCGACAAGGCCGAAACATTGTGAATACCTCTATTAACGACATGTATATGGCTGTTTCATTTACTATACACGATAGGCTACAGCAGCGGGAACACAGAACCATGAATGCCGTTTTTGAAGATAAGGTACGGCTGGTTAGCTACCTATCAGCGGAGTTTCTTATGGGCCCACAATTAGGAGCAAACCTAATTGCCCTAAATGTATTCGATACAATGAAGCAAGCGGTTGAAGAACTTGGTTTTAATTTCGATGAAATAATAGCACAGGAAGAAGAACCTGGGCTTGGAAATGGAGGATTGGGTCGCTTAGCAGCCTGTTATATAGACTCACTGGCAACACAGCAAATACCTGCCATTGCCTATGGAATACGTTATGAGTTTGGCATATTCGATCAGGATATACGTGATGGTTGGCAGGTGGAAAAAACTGACAAATGGTTGCGTAAAGGAAACCCTTGGGAAAGCGAAAGACACGAACTTGCTGTGAATGTTAAATTTGGTGGTTATACCGAGTCATATACCAACTCCGAGGGTCGTAAATGCTTTAGATGGAAACCCGATTATATGGTTAAAGGAATACCCTACGATACGCCTATAATGGGATACAATGTTCCATCTTGCAATTTTCTTCGTCTGTGGAAATCTGAAGCTGAAGAATCATTTGACTTTTCATCCTTCAATCAGGGCGAATATTATAGAGCCGTGGACAATAAAGTGAAATCGGAAAATATAAGCAAGGTACTCTATCCCAATGATGAAATGCTCGAAGGGAAAAAGCTGCGTCTTAAACAGCAATACTTCTTTGTTTCATGTTCGCTTCAGGATATGATGAACATGCATCTGAGATTTGAAAACAAACCTCAGGATTTTCATAAAAGATGGGCCATACAACTTAATGATACCCACCCCTCAGTATCGATAGCTGAACTCATGCGCATACTTGTAGACGAATACAATATTGATTGGGATACTGCATGGGATACCACTTGCAAAACATTTTCTTATACAAATCATACATTACTACCTGAAGCTTTGGAAAAATGGTCAGCAGGCCTATTCGCATACCTAATGCCAAGAGTACTGGAAATTATTTATGAAATTAATTACCACTTTCTTAAGGAAGTAAGCAAACATTTTCCGGGCGATGAAGGCAAACTATCGCGTATGTCTATCATTGATGAAAGCGGAGAAAAATACATCCGTATGGCTAATCTTGCATGCGCAGGCAGTTGTACAATTAATGGTGTGGCAGCGCTGCATACTGAACTTCTAAAACAACAAGTATTGCCTGACTGGGTAGAAATGTTTCCGCAACGCGTTATTAATGTGACTAATGGAGTAACCCCTCGTCGCTTTGTTGTATTAAGTAATCCGGGATTAAGCAAGCTTATTAGCGATTCAATTGGAAATAAATGGCCCGGCCAGCTCGACGAATTGCGTAAGCTAGAACCTTTTGCCGACGATGCCTCTTTCAGAGACCAATTCAGCAAGGTTAAGCTGGAGAATAAAAAACACCTCGCAGGACTTATTAAAGAGAGGACTGGCATTATTGTGAATCCTGCTTCCATGTTTGACATACAAGTAAAGCGCATTCACGAGTATAAACGTCAACATCTTAATGTGCTGAATATCATAACACAATATTTGCGTATAAAACAAAACCCAAACCTTGATATCGCCCCTCGCACCTTTATTTTTGGAGGCAAGGCAGCACCGGGTTATTATACAGCAAAACTTATAATCAAGCTCATAAATTCGGTGGGCAACATGGTAAACACCGACCCCGATGTAAAGGATCGACTCAAGGTGGTTTTCTTTCCCGATTTTAACGTAACCAATGCACAGCCTATATATCCGGCAGCTGACCTTTCAGAGCAAATATCAACAGCCGGCAAAGAAGCCAGTGGCACGGGCAACATGAAATTCTCCATGAATGGGGCTCTTACCATCGGCACATTAGATGGGGCCAATGTAGAAATTCGAGAAGAAGTGGGTAACGATAATTTCTTCCTATTTGGTCTCACAGCAGCTCAGGTAGATGAAGCAAAACATTCCGGCTACAATCCGCACTTCATTTACGAACATAATTCAACTTTACGCGAAGCCATCAATATGATTAATTCAGGCTATTTCTCTAAGGGCGACAGTGATCTGTTTAAGCCCATTACCGACAACCTGCTGTGGCACGATCCCTATATGCTTATGGCTGATTATTCTTTATATATTGATTGTCAAGACTTGATTTCTAACACATGGAAAGATACTGCCGACTGGAACAGGAAAGCCATACTGAATGTGGCTAGAATGGGCAAATTCTCCTCAGATAGGTCTATCCATGATTATTGTGAAAATATATGGAAGGTGAAACCTTTTAAAATTAAGGGTTTATAAGACTTTAACTGACAAAATCAAGACTTAACAAGTATTAACCTAATTATTCTCATGAATAATTAGGTTAATACACTCTATGTTTATTACCATACATTAGCCTAAATTTGGAAATCTTGAGTAAAGTAGCAACTTTGAAATTACAGCCAGTTTTTATTTGAGTTGTTAGAACTGGAGCATGTATCACGGGAAAAAAGCCGCAAGGCATCAAGAATAAGACAAGCATGTTTCCCTTACAGGAAATGCCTTGAGGATCTAAAACTTGATGAATTACCAAATGAAGCTCGCAGCAAACTTTCTGAATTCCTTAAATCCGCAAATAATTTTTTGAGGCCACTAATTTCACGAATGTACACCAATCAAATATATTATGTTAAAAATAGAGGTCTAATTTTTTTTTACACACCTTCCCTTACCCACTTTATATTTTGATAGGCTGTTGTAGAGAAGCCAAAAACCCAACAAATCTTAAAGTTATATTGTGTTTGCCAGTTTTAGCAATGCTTGGTTTTTGGTAGCTAAATGAACAATCTGTTGCCTACTACTGTGTGTAAATTTGGCTACTATGGTTATAAATCGGAATATGAACTTCTTAAGC
>JAQICC010000278.1 GCA_027858735.1 Salinivirgaceae bacterium | reverse complement strand
TGTCTCCGACAGCGACTAAGATTTAGTAAAAACTTTTGAAAAAAGTTTAACTGCATTTAAGTCGGGACTATCCTGACCTTTATGCATATTTTTCCAAATTTATGCATAGTTCAGGTTAGTAATATCCTAAATTATTTCGTGTATTAAAACTTATTTACAATATTTATTGATGCTCTACGCTTATTGTTTAATAAATTCACTTTCATTTAACATTGCGTTCACTCCTCATTAAATAATGGCATATTTTTTACTTCAAAATATCTTGATTTAAATTTGAATGCCAATGTCTACCAATCATATGTTTATGATTATCATACTGTAACAATACAATAATCCTCATTTAACGTTAAGTTCACAAAGCGTTAATATACTCCTAACATGTTTCTGTAATTCGGACTCTAAATTTGTACTGTAAAAATTGAATAAAGTATTAACACTATAAATTATTTTAAAAATGAGAATTAACACATTACTATTTATCGCTTTTGTTGTTTTATTAGCATCATGTGGAGGCAATACAAGCAAAAAAGCAGAAGGATTAACAGGAACGATTAAGATTGATGGATCGAGTACAGTTTATCCAATTACTGAAGCCGTTGCTGAGGAATTTAGAGTTGATGAACCTAAAATTCAGGTAACTATTGGTATTTCAGGAACAGGTGGTGGATTTAAAAAATTCGGAAGAGGTGAAACTGATATTTCTGATGCATCGCGCCCAATTAAAGAAAAGGAAGTAAAAATTTGTGAAGAAAGCAGTATTAGCTATGTTGATTTAACTGTTGCTTACGACGGTTTAGCAGTTTTGGTTAATCCTAATAACGATTGGGTTGATTACTTCACTGTTGAAGAACTAAAGCTACTTTGGGAACCTGCAGCACAAGGAGTTATTATGAAATGGAATCAGATTCGTGCTGAATGGCCCGATGAAGAAATTCACTTATATGGCCCTGGTGTTGCCTCGGGTACTTACGATTATTTTACCGAAGCAATTGTGGGACAAAGTGGTAGCAGCCGTGGTGACTTTACTGCTAGCGAAGATGACAATGTATTGGTACAAGGAATTGCCGGAGATAAATTTGGATTAGGCTTTTTTGGCTTAGCTTACTACGAAGAAAACAAAGATAAACTACGTTTGGTTGCTGTTGATGGCGGTAATGGTCCTGTAAACCCAACTTTAGAAACCGTAAGTAATGGTACATACAGCCCACTATCTCGTCCGCTATTTATTTATGTAAATAGTACAGCTGCTGCAAAACCAGAGGTTAAGAAATTTGTTGATTTTTATATGGCTAATGCTCTCGAGCTTTCGACTGAAGTTGGTTACGTACCACTTCCAGCTGTGCTTTATAAGGCTGAAGCTGAAAAATGGACTACGTTTCTTGAGTCTCTTTAAGATAGATTCAAGCCTACTATGAATTTAACTAAAGTATATAGTGTGAACTATTCGTTTTAAAAAACTAAAAGTCAACAGCCCTCAGTCTCTAGCAGAGCAAATGACTGCCAACTGAGAACTGAAGACTGCGCTGTAAACCATATTGAAACAATGGATATTATTTCGAACGCTAAATTCACAGTAGATTAATATTTAACATCCATAAAAACGTCGGCTGCGTTATAATTTTTGCCGGCGTTTTTTTTCTTTTTTTAAGAAACAGATTATTTAATGCGACGATACAAAGAGTTGGTAATAGAAAAATTTCTACTGTTCAGTGCCTTAATTACAATACTTACCACTGTAGGTATAATTCTGGTTCTGGCTATTGAAGCTTTCAAATTTTTTAGTGAGGTTTCCATTTTTGATTTCTTTACCGATACCGAATGGACTCCACTTTTTACCATAAAACACTATGGTATTCTCCCTTTACTTTCGGGTACTTTTTTAACCTCGTTTATTGCCATTGCAGTGGCTTTACCCTTAGGATTAACCATTGCAGTGTTTTTAAGTGAGTATGCACCAAAAAAATTCAGAAACTTTATTAAACCGTCCTTAGAATTACTAGCAGCGGTACCTACGGTAGTTTATGGCTTTTTTGCTTTAACGATAGTAACACCGTTTCTTCAGCAGATTATTCCAGGAATGAGTGGTTTTAATTCGCTTTCGGCCGGAATTGTAATGGGCATTATGATTATTCCTATCATTTCCTCATTGAGTGAAGATGCGCTAAATGCTGTTCCTTATTCGTTGCGAGAAGCCTCATACGGAATGGGATCAACCCGATTGCAAACCGCTTTTAAAGTAGCTGTACCTGCAGCGTCGTCTGGTATTGTGGTATCGATAATATTAGCCATATCGAGAGCTATTGGTGAAACCATGATAGTAGCTATTGCAGCCGGTCAACAACCTCGACTTACCGCAAACCCATTTGTACCTATTGAGACTTTAACAGCCTATATTGTTCAAGTTAGTTTGGGTGATGTGCAACACGATTCCATTGAATACCGCACCATTTTTGCTGCAGGAATTACCTTGTTTGTTTTCACATTTATACTAAATAATATAAGCCATTGGGTAAAGAATAAATACCGTGAAGAATATGAATAAGATTAGAATAAATAGGCTCAAAGATAAAGGCTTTTCAGTACTTGGAATGGTAAGTACACTGTTTGGACTCATATTATTGGGGGTATTATTTGGTGATATTATTATTGAAGGTGTTCAACGAATTAATTGGGACTTTTTAACGAACCTTCCCTCTCGCAAACCGGAAAAATCAGGTATTTTCACTGCCATGATGGGTAGTGTTTGGATTCTACTTCTCACCACCATTATTTCATTTCCTATTGGAGTTGCTGCAGCTGTATATCTGGAAGAATATGCTACAAAAGGCAGATTATCGCGTATATTAGAGATAAACATCTCTAATTTAGCAGGGGTGCCATCTATTATTTATGGATTACTGGGACTTGAAGTGTTTGCCCGTTTAATGGGATTAGGCCCATCCGTTTTAGCAGGTAGTTTGACCTTATCGCTATTAATATTGCCCATTATAATTGTGGCAACCCGCGAAAGCATTAAAGCAGTTCCTTCATCAATACGCGATGCTTCGTTTGCCCTTGGCGCAAGCAAATGGCAAACCACATACTTTCAAGTATTACCAGCATCGTTCGGAGGAATATTAACGGGTGTAATTCTTGCTTTATCGAGAGCTGTTGGTGAGGCTGCCCCGCTTATTGTGGTTGGTGCTTTAGCATACGTGCCTTTTGCCCCGAAAACACCAATGGACGAATTCTCAGTAATGCCTATTCAAATATTTAATTGGATATCGCGCCCTCAGCATGGTTTTATAGTAAATGCTTCAGCCGCAATTATTGTACTGCTGGTAATTACATTTGCTATGAATGGTGTTGCAATGTATTTGCGTAGTCGTTGGCAAAAAAGAATAAAATGGTAATTACTAATTGTAAGAAAAATGAAAAACGATTTAATAATACTACCGTCAGCTCAACCCAGCTTCTTTAAAAGTATGGGAAGTGATATAATTAATACAAAAACTAGCTCAAACGAACCAGTTATAGAGAGCGAAGTTATTACTAATAACCAAGAAATTACTTCAGTGAAAAAGAGCGAGAAGAAAGAATACCAGATATTAGTCAAAAATGTTAATGTTTTTTATAGCGAATTTCAGGCTTTGAAAGACATTAACATGGAAGTTTCGCCTAAATCGATTACCGCTTTTATTGGACCGTCGGGATGTGGAAAATCAACTTTTTTGCGAACTCTTAACCGCATGAATGATTACATTGACAGTTTTAAAATAAAGGGGGACATTTTTATTAATGGCAAGAATATTTATAACGAAAAAATAATACTTGAACAATTAAGAAAAGATGTGGGAATGGTTTTTCAGAAACCTAACCCTTTTCCAAAATCAATTCTTGAAAATGCTATCTATGGATTAAGAATTCAAGGCATAAAAGATAAAAGTTTTCTAGCAGAACGAGCTGAAGATTCTCTAAAACAAGTTGGTCTTTGGGATGAAGTAAAGGATAATTTAAAGAAAAGTGCTTTAGCCTTATCGGGTGGACAGCAACAAAGGTTATGTATTGCACGTACATTGGCAGTAGAACCAGAAATAATTTTAATGGACGAACCAACATCAGCGCTCGACCCCATTTCTACAGGACGCATAGAAGAGCTCATTTTTGAACTTAAAAAGAATTATACCATTGTGATTGTTACACATAATATGCAACAAGCAAGCAGAATAAGTGACAATACAGCATTTTTCTACTTGGGCGAATTGGTGGAGCAAGGTAAAACAAACGATATATTCACAAACCCAAAATATAAGAGAACGGAGAATTACATTACCGGTAGATTTGGTTGATTTTTAATTGTTCAAAAATTTGAGTTTGCTAGGACTAACTATAGCTCACTCGCAACTACTAACTTCAAACTTTTTATTATGAAACCATTTGAAATAGAAATAGAGAATATTAAGAAGATAACTTTTGAAATGCTCGACTTGGTAAAAGACCAAATAAGCCTAACAAAAGAAGCATTATTAACAGGCAATCAGGAGCTTTCTTGCGAAATTATGCGGAAAGAAAAGAAAGTGAATGCTTACGAGCTAAGCATTGAACGCGAATGCGAAGAGTTTCTTGCCATGCAGCATCCTGTTGCATCAGATCTAAGATTTACAATTTCTATTCTAAAAATTACAGGCAACCTTGAACGTATTGGCGACCATGCCTATAGAATTTCAAGTTTTGTATTCGACGATTTAATGAAGTTAAACAAAGAACTGATTACAATGTCGTCGTTACATACGCTATTTGACGAAATTGATACCATGCTTGATCATGTTAACCTTGCACTTGAAGTTGGTGATAGTCAATTGGCCAAAAAGGTATTTAAGCAAGACAAAATATTGGATAAGGTAAATAAAAGTGCACACAAGCTATTAAGCGAATATGCAAAAACACATATTGAAGATTTGAATAATCTTTTTTTATTATCGAAAACAGTAAGTAAGTTGGAACGTGTGGGCGATTTAATTAAAAATATTGCTGAAGATATTCTGTTCTATCACGACTCAAAAGTAGTTAAACACAAAAAGAAGAATAAGCGAATTGATAAAAAACTGGGTGAGGAATAGCTTAATTCGTTAACGTAATCTGGTATTTTAGCCGTACACCTTTTCGGTAAGGCTTTTTTTTTATACTCATATTGTTGGTGTAAATAATAAGAAAATGCGTAATCCGCTTGACTTAATGCTGGAGGATGGTGCATGTTTATAAGGGACCTTAAATCCGCAAGCGGATTCTTTGAGGCCA
>JAQICC010000259.1 GCA_027858735.1 Salinivirgaceae bacterium | reverse complement strand
CCATTGATGTAGGGAACTACGTCGACATGTATTGTAAGTTGTATATGCACTAAACTAAACTCATGAATTAATCAGCTAAGTATTATTTTCTATTTAATACTTTGTAAATAAATCTTTCAAATAATAAGAAGTACGAGATCATCATTTTTTCTTGTCATATTTTTTTATGCCTTATTGTCACAATGGCATACAAAAAAAGCACTATTTCAGCTATAAAGTGTCATATTATCACAAAATTTTATTTTTATTGGAATGGCACAATCATTGAAAATATAGTTTATGTAAAAACGAATAATAAATTTAAATTATCATAGAAAATGGGTAAGATTATTGGAATTGATTTAGGAACTACAAACTCATGTGTTTCCGTAATGGAAGGAAACGAACCTGTTGTAATTCCCAACAGCGAAGGAAAAAGAACAACACCTTCAATTGTAGCATTTATAGAAAATGGAGAACGTAAAGTTGGGGATCCAGCCAAACGTCAGGCAATCACAAATTCAACAAAAACCGTTTATTCAATTAAAAGGTTTATGGGTGAAAAATTCGATGGTGTAACGAAAGAAGTTGGCCGTGTACCTTACAAAGTAGTTAAGGGCGACAACAACACTCCTCGAGTTCAAATTGACGACAGAAAATTTTCGCCACAAGAAATATCAGCGATGATTCTTCAGAAAATGAAGAAAACGGCTGAAGATTACTTGGGACAAGAAGTTACAGAAGCAGTAATTACTGTTCCTGCATATTTTAACGATGCACAACGTCAAGCTACTAAAGAGGCTGGTGAAATTGCAGGTTTAGATGTGAAAAGAATTATTAATGAGCCTACTGCTGCAGCATTGGCATACGGACTTGATAAGTCTGATAAGGATATGAAAATTGCCGTGTTTGACCTTGGCGGGGGTACATTCGATATTTCAATTCTTGAATTAGGTGATGGCGTTTATGAAGTAAAATCAACCAATGGTGATACTCACCTTGGAGGAGATGACTTTGATCAGATACTTATTGATTGGTTGGCCGACGAATTTAAGAAGGATGAAGGTCTTGATTTACGTAAAGATCCAATGGCTCTTCAACGTTTAAAAGAAGCTGCTGAAAAAGCTAAAATTGAGCTTTCAAGTTCTGCATCTACTGAAATTAACTTGCCTTATATTATGCCTGTTGATGGTGTGCCAAAGCACTTGGTGAAAACACTATCGCGTGCTAAATTCGAGCAATTAGCCGATCGTTTAATTCAAGCAGTAATAGAACCATGTCAAAAAGCAATGAAAGATGCTGGCATGACACAATCAGATATTGATGAAGTAATCCTGGTAGGAGGCTCAACACGTATTCCTGCAATTCAGAAAGTTGTAGAAGATTTCTTTAAGAAAGCTCCATCAAAAGGTGTGAATCCTGATGAAGTTGTAGCAATTGGTGCAGCTATTCAAGGTGGTGTTTTAACTGGTGAGGTAAAAGATGTATTGCTTCTTGATGTTACTCCACTTTCATTAGGAATTGAAACTATGGGAAGTGTTATGACTAAATTAATTGAGGCCAACACTACAATTCCATCGAAAAAAACTGAAACATTTACTACTGCTTCTGATAATCAACCATCGGTTGAAATTCACATATTGCAAGGTGAACGTCCAATGGCAAACGATAACAAAACAATTGGTCGTTTCCACTTAGATGGTATTCCACCAGCGCAGCGTGGTGTGCCGCAAGTTGAGGTTACTTTTGATATTGATGCAAATGGTATTTTACATGTATCGGCTAAAGACAAAGGAACAGGTAAAGAGCAAAAAATTAGAATTGAAGCGTCATCTGGCTTAAGCGATGAGGAAATAAACCGCATGCGCGATGAGGCAAAAGCTAATGCAGATACTGACTCAAAAGCAAAGGAAAAAATTGATAAAATAAATGGAGCGGATAGTCTAATTTTTCAAACCGAGAAGAACTTGAAAGAGTTTGGAGATAAAATTCCTGATGATAAGAAAAAGCCTATTGAAGATTCTTTAGCGAAACTTAAAGAAGCTCATAAAAATCAGGATGTTGATGCAATTGATGCTGCTACAAAGGAAGTTAATGATACATTCCAAGCTGCTTCGCAAGATATTTATAATGCGCAGCAGGAACAACAAGGTGGTTCTGATGCGGGTGCTGGACAACCAACAGCTGAAGGTGCAGAGGCTCAAGCAAAAGATGAAGAAGTTACAGATGTTGACTTTGAAGAAGTAAAATAATTGCTTTAAACAAGCTCTAAGTAAATATTATAAAACCGCTGTATGTTAACTACATACAGCGGTTTTTCTTTTGTATATTAATCCAGCTCCTCATTTTTTAGTATAAACTTAGTAACCAAGGTTAAAAAATCTTCTATAGAAATTGGCTTTTGTACAAAATCATTGCAACCCGCTTGTATGCACTGCTGTTTGGTTTCATCTAAAGCAAAGGCCGTCTGTATAATTATGGGAATATTTTTATCATGTGCTTTAATTCTTCTGGTTGCCTCAATTCCATCCATTATAGGCATTTTAATATCCATTATTATAAGGCTGTATTTTTTATTTTCAGCCATCTTTACTGCTTTTGTGCCGTTATTAGCCCAATCCATTTTTACTTTTGTATCATGCAAAATTCTTTTTGTTAATACAAAATTCGATTCTTCATCATCAACTATCAATATTCTATTTCCACTTAAATTGTAGTCGGTTATTTTTTTACGTGTAATATTTTTGTTTTGAATTTTTGGGTGGATTTCAACATAGGGCAGTGCAAAATAAAAAATAGAACCTTTTCCTTTTTTCGATTTCACCTTTAGTTCTCCCGCTAAAAGGGCAACTAAATCTTTTGAAATAGGAAGCCCAAGTCCGGTTCCCTTTTCTCGGGCTATGTATTCATCTGAAAACTGAATAAAACGATCAAATATAATCGTTTGGTTTTTAGCTTCAATTCCTACACCTGTATCTTTAACAAAAAAATGTATTTCATTTTCAACGAGTTTGTAACCGAATACGATTTGTCCTTTTTTTGTATATTTAGTGGCATTCGAAATTAAATTGTTTAGTATTTGTTTCAAGCGTAATGCATCACTATGTATAAAAAACACATCATTTATTTTATTTGGTATTTCTGTTTTCAGTTCAATAAGGTTTTTTGAATTCTGCTCCAGTATTTTAGTATAATATATTTCAAGTTCTTTTATCATTAGGTGCAAATCAAAATCAGTCATTTTAACTTGCAATTGTTTTAATTGTATTTTTGAGATATCAATAATATCGTCAATAATTTTCACAAGATTTTCACCATTGGTTTGTATGTAATTAGCGAATATTTTCTTTTCATCGGCTTTAAGTGTATCACTTAATAATAGTTGAGAAAACCCTAATATGGCATTCATGGGGGTTCTAATTTCGTGGCTCATATTGGCGAGAAATGCTGTTTTTAGATTATCGCTTTCTTCGGCTTTTGCCTTGGCTTTGAGTAATTCTTCTTCTGCTTTTTTACGATCGGTAATATCAACAATATAACCTCTGGTTTGTACAAGTTCACCTGAGTCGTTAAAAATTCCTATGGCATTAAGTATTGCATTAATTGTTTTACCTTTTCTGGTAATGAATTCCACCTCATAATTTTCTACTCTCCCCTTAGTTTTTATCCTGCGTATAAGCTCCTGTCGGTCATCGGGCTTTTTATACAATTCAGTGATGTCAATTTTTTTAGTATGAGCTTTTTCTTTAAAGCCAAACATGTTCAGGAAAGTACTATTGCAACTGAATATTTCCCCTTCAATCGAAACCACATAATTGGCCGAAATATCATTTTCAAAATATTCTTCCAATTCGCTTTTGCTTTTTTTTAGTTTATCTTCTGCTTGTTTCCGTTTGGTAATTTCTTCCGATTTTATGGCCACGCCAATTATTTTTCCGTCAGTATTTATAATAGGATTGTGTTTTACTTCAAAATACAGTCTGGAATGTAAGGCATCGCCTGAAAAAGCTTCATTAATTAATGATTCGCCTGCAAGCGTGCGGTCAATATTGTTTTTGGCTATTTGCCTGTCTTCTTCTACCAACATGTAATCCAATATGTTTTGTCCTATTTCAATATCCACACCATAAATGGCTTTCATTACTGCCGCATGATTTTTATTAAAGCTTGTGTAGCAGTAATTTTTATTCAATGAAAAAATCAAATCTTGTGTACCCTCAATAATTCCTGAAAGGATGGAATTATGAATTGCCAATTTTTCTTCCGCTTGCTTACGTTCGGTAATGTCAATCAGGGTTATCAAACATTCTTCGTTTCCTTCGCTAATCTTGCCCTCCAATAACACATATTTAGGGGTATTGGATTGGGTTAAAAGCATGAGCTCACAGCTTTGTTTTAATTTGGTTTGAAAAACATTCTCTAAAAATTGAATAAAAACAGGGCGTATGTTTTCAGCCATAAAAGGTAGAAATCTCCGCTTAATTAATTGCGACCGATCTTTCTCAAGTAAGTTGGCAGCACTAAAATTTAGTTGATTTATTTCGCCTTCTTTTGTGAGAGTAAGATATCCGAAAGGGGCAAAATCGTATAGCTGGGTAAATTTTTCTTCTGAAAGTTCTGCTTTCTCTTTAGCTGTAATTAGTTCTTCGCTTTGCATTTCCAATTCAATTTGGTGCACCTCAAGCTCATGAATAAGCCTTGATGTGCTAGCTTCAGATAAATCGGGGTTTGCTTTTGCCGGCCTCTTTTTAAATTGCTCTTCTGCCTTTTGGCGAATTTTTTCGGCTTCTGATTTGTGTTCTTTTTTCATTGTACAATTTATTTGAACTTAATGAAATGCGTCTTTCAATGGAACGCGGATGACGCGGATTTTCAAGCGCGGATAAAAACGGATTTTTCCTTTTTTTAATCTGCGTTAATCCGTGTTCCGCCTGCGGATCTGCGTCATCCGCGTGCTATTCTTTATCTTCGTGCCATTCTTTTATTTTGAAAAACTTTCCGAATAAATTCCGGTTTTTTGCCAAAGTTTAAAAGTAATCCAACTTCCATGTCCGTTCTTCTAAGATAATTAATTAATTGTACTTCAAATTCTTTTTACTAAACATACGGCTGCTTTCAGTTCCAAAATAACTAGGTCATCAACCATAATGTCGGTGTAATATTCTCCAACTCCATGTTTTTTGTTTTACTTATTAT
>JAQICC010000184.1 GCA_027858735.1 Salinivirgaceae bacterium | reverse complement strand
TTGGTTTTCACATTTTAAGTAGCCTGCCCCGATTATTTCGGGGAAACGAAAAGTATGAAAACCTTACAAGACCTCAGTCGATTGAGCAGATTTGCGATAGCGAATCGCTCAATTTGGGTTATAATGTTTTTGAAAGTCTAGATTAGGCAAAATGGTGCAGGATAGTTAACTAAAACTATATTTTGCTGAATGTAAGATAATTTGGGTCAAAAGATACTGTCGTGTTTATTATACATATAACTGCATCTAACTTTTTATTGTACTCATAACAAGGCATTGTTAATTAGGTAAAAAATACAATGTTTAATTCTCGTTAGTATTGTTTCTTGATATCCAGAATTATGAAGTTGTAAATTTTACAAAATCTTCAATCTCTAATGTTTTGTGTAAATTAGAGGGTAATGTTTCATTATATAGTTTTATTTGAGGACCAAATATAATAATCTGTTGGTCGTTAAAGCGGTCTGAAATTAAATTTATGTAGTCTTTTATTCTCTCCATTGAAAAAGCACTGGTGAATGTTGTTACTAAATAATCGTATTTGTGAAACAAATTTAATTCATCAATACTTCCAAATGGTATCGATGTGCCAAGGTAGGTAACATGTTGATTGTTTTTCTTTAATAGGTAGTAAGCGTAAAGTAAGCTTATTTCATGCTGCTCACCCTCTGGCAAAAAAAGCACATAATGTTTGCTTTTTTCATTGTATGATGCTAATATTCCGTCAATAGCCACAACCATTTTACGCCTAATAATGTATGAGGCAAAATGTTCTTGTACCGGTGAAATTGTTCCGGCTTGCCATAGAAAACCGATTTTAGTTAAGAATGGTGAAATTATTTCGCTGTAAGTTTTTTCAAAACCCCTATTTATATATGATACGGTAAGTAATTTTTCAAACTTCTGTAAATTTAAATTAAACATAGCCATAATCAAGGTTTGAATTTGATCTTCAACATCACTGTTGCGGGTGGTTAATTCAATTACCTTTTCACTAATCTCGTCTTCTTTTAATTCAGCTATCCGTGAAATTTTCAGTCCGTTTTTGTTTAGGATTGAAATATTGAGCAGTTTTTTTAAATCTTCGCTTGTGTAGTATCTAATATTGGTATCTGTTCGCTTAGGGTCTAGTAAATTGTACCTTTTTTCCCATATGCGTATAGTGTGAGCCTTGATACTTGTGAGTTTTTCAAGGTCATTTATATTGTAATATTCTTCTACCATGAATCTGTTAAACATTTTTTTCATCAATTCAACAAAACTGAGTTGGTATTGTTTAGAGCCTTGTTAATTTTGACGTTGAGAAAAAATATTATAGTTAAATATGATTATTTCTGTTGCGGCAAATCTATAAATATTTTAGGAAATAATTTATATTGAGCTGAGATTAATAAGGCTCTAGTTTAGTATGGCGATGTTTTATCCAACGAGCCTGTAAAGCTTGCCCCGAACTCGCTTCGGGGGCTCTAAATTCAACCTGCCTGCCGGTAGGCAAGGTAGCCAGGGGTTTCAACCCCTGGTAAGGATTGGTCAATAAAAATCGTCGCAAGTAGTTATTTAATTGACAGTTAAATGTTTAAATGCGACGAAATATTAGGAAGCATACAAAATAACATAGCTAATTTAAACTAGAGCTATTAATTAATTATACTATTTGAATTTTGAGTTATTACCAATAATTAAAATACGCGTTGAGTTTGCACATTTAGGTGTGCTGGAGTACATTTGAAATTCAATATTTTAATTATGGACTATTTCTTAGCTTCGGTAGCAGAATATTTATTCAATAACCACCAAAATGATTTTAAAGATATCAAACTGGTTTTTCCTAACAGGCGCTCTGGAGTGTTTTTTTTCGAAGAATTGAAAAAACTGGTTAAGAATAATCCTATATGGTCTCCATCAATTGTAACGATCAATGAATTTGTTGCTGGATATTCTAAATTTAGTACTGCCGATCCCATTCAATTACTCTCTGAACTGTATTTGGTTTATCGAAAATTATCGAAATCATCAGAAAGTTTTGATATGTTTTACATGTGGGGCGAAGTTCTTTTAGCCGATTTTAATGATATTGATAAATATATGGTTGATCCTGAATCGGTTTTTGTGAATGTTAAAAATTTTAAAAGTATTGACGATAAAATTGACTTTTTAACAAAGGAGCAATTGGATGTATTAAAACGCTTTTTTGATTCTTTTGATGCTGAGAAACCTACAAGAATAAAAGATGAGTTTTTAAAAATATGGGAAATAATGCATCCATTATATAAAAATTTAAAAGAGGAATTGCTCAAAAAGAATGTCGGGTTTGAGGGTATGGTTTTTAAAGATGCATTTGAACGTATAGGGCGATTGGATAAGGATGACTTTGGTTTTCAGCAAGTTTATTTTATTGGTTTTAATGCAATTACTCCGATTGAAGAGGAGGTTTTTACAATACTAAAAAACCTTGGTTTGGCTCAATTCTTTTGGGATTATGACAACTACTATATTGAGAATAAGGCTATGGAGGCAGGCTTATTTCAGCGAAAATACATTAAAAAATTTCCTCCGGTTCCAATCGCAAAGAATAACAATCAGCTAAAAGGCAAGAGCTTAAATGTTATTTCGGCTCCAACCAACCATAGTCAGGTTTTTAATTTAGGTCAAGTATTAAGCGGAATAAATAGTCCAAACCCTTCCGATACTGCTATTGTATTAAGCGACGAACAGCTACTTATGTCAGTAATAGATTATATTCCCGATTTAATAACCGACATAAATATAACCATGGGATACCCGCTAAGTGATTCATTATCGGGTGGATTCATTGATTTAATTATTCAGTTACAACAAAATGTACGAAAGCCAAAAAATAAAAACTTTACTTTTTATCATAAACAGGTGAGTGCATTAATGCGTCATCCTTTTGTTCAACATTTTTGTTCCAATTCTGCAAATATTGTTATTGACAAAATAACCAAAGAAAATCTGTATAACATTGATCAGGAAGAATTGAAAACCGACGATTTTCTCTCTCTAATATATGAGGGTATCGAGAGTGTGGATCAATTTGTTGTATATGTTGAACGCTTGTTATCTGAATTGCAAACTCTGTTGTTGGGTATTGAAAAGCCATCAAATCATTTTTTGTTGGAATTAGAATTTTTATTTCGGCTATTGGTTGAGGTACGTAAGCTAAATGCGCAAATAAATTCTTATGGAATTAAATTGCAGCTGCCTACTTATTTTGGGCTTTTTAGAAAGGTAATTAAATTGGTTAGAGTGCCCTTTGAGGGTGAGCCTATTTCGGGTTTACAAATAATGGGATTTCTAGAAACCCGGAATCTTGATTTTAAAAACGTAGTTATTTTGTCTGTTAATGAAGGGGTAATTCCTGTTCAAAGTCGTTCAGCTTCGTTTATCCCTTTTGGTTTGCGTCGTGGTTTTGGTTTGCCAACCAGCGAGCTTAATGATGCTATGTATGCCTATTATTTTTACAGAATTATACAAGCGGCCGAAAATGTTTGGTTGTTTTATAATTCCGGGTCAAGCGGTATGTCAACCGGAGAGAAAAGTCGCTTGCTTTATCAGCTTGAGTTTGATGAGAACTTTTTCGTTGAAAACCGTACGGATTCACAATCGATTGAGGTAGTGGCTAATCGGGCAATTACGATTCATAAAAATGGAGAAGTCTGGAATCGGATGACTGATTTTTTTCGTTCTGAAAATCCAAAAATGCTTTCGCCAAGTGCGCTTTCAATCTATTTGCAATGTCCTTTACGGTTTTATTTTAGGTCTGTTGCAAGGGTTCGTGAAGCTGACGAAGTTGATGAGGCAATTGACGCACGCTTGTTTGGTAATATTTTTCATAAAGCTGCAGAATTTCTGTACTTGGAGGCCTTTGAGAAGAAAAGCCTAATTACCGTTGATGTGATTTCGCAAATATTGAATAACAATCAATTTATTGAAGATATCTTAAATAGATCATTCTCTGAGGTATTTTTTGGTGAAAACACGAAAAGGAAGCTTTCAATCGAGGGGAAAAATCAGTTGGTTTTTAATGTTATAAAAAAGTATTTGATTCAAATGCTAAAGAAAGATAAAGCTTATGCACCATTTTCAATTTTAGGCTTGGAAAAGGATGTTGCAGAAAAATTTGAGATTGTTGTTGATGGGGAAAAAGTTAATTTGAATATTGGAGGTCAGATAGATAGACTTGACAGATCTGATAAGGGATTAAGAGTTATAGATTATAAGACGGGGGGTGATAAGTTAGTTTTTGATGATTTGGATGATGTTTTTAATGAAGATAAAATAAAAGATACGAAGGCTATTTTTCAAACATTTGTGTATAGCTATTTGCTGAATCAGCAAAACCCTGATGAAATTGCAATTTTGCCTATGGTGTATCAGGTAAAGAAAATGTTTGAAGAGCAGGGGTCTTTTGCAATCTCTTCAAAAAAATACGCCCCCTTTGCTGCAGGTAATTTTGTTTCTATTAAATCGGAAGTTGGGAATAAGTTAAGAGAATTACTTCAAGAATTGTTTGATAAAGACATCCCCTTTATTCAAACAGAAAATATATCAGTTTGCGAGTATTGCCCACATAAATCAAAATGTGGGAGATAGAAAAACCACCCGAAGGTGGTTCTTAAATATGAATCCGTTTATTTAGTTTGTTTGGTTCTACTACCAATTTTGTGGTTAAGGTTAAAATTATATGAGTTTTTTAGTTTTTAAGTATGAAGTTCTCAGTCTTCAGTTCTTAGTAAACTTGACTGCCTACTGAGAACTGCCTACTATATCTCACTTAAAAAATACTCTTTATAAAATTATTTTCCACTAAATTCGTAGTAATACCTTATTTAATAACTATCATAAGCCCATAAAAATCTTGATTATAACAAAATTCCTTCGTTTCTTTATTCATAAAATCAAAAATGAAAGACAAGCTATTTTCGCAAATCAAATCTGCTGAATTGGCCATCCTATATGATTATTTACCCGATGTGCAGTTTTGGATAAAAGATAAAGACCATATCTTTCGATGGGTAAACAAAACCTTGCTTGAAAACTATGCATTACAAAAACTAACTGATATAGTTGGTAAAACCGATTACGATTTTTCACCTTTTTATATTGCTAAACAATTTGAACATGACGATAAAGAAGTATTGAAAGGCAAAGAAATTATTAATCGCATTGAGATGGTTAGCAGCTTCGACAAAAACATAAACTTTTATATGACCAATAAACGTCCTATTTTCTCAACAAATGGCGAAATAATAGGAACAATGGGAATTACACAAAAATTAAGTGATCAGGAAAATTCTGAAATTCCATTCACAAAGCTTAACGAAATTGTACAATATATTCATAACAAAATACAGCACCCAATAAGTATTAATCTGATGGCCGAACACATGCATTGTTCAATTAGCACATTGGAGCGTTTGTTTAAAACAATGTTGCAATCAACACCAATGGAATTTATTCAAAAAATTAAAATGCAATACGCTAGTAAAGCGCTTATTAATTCCGACAAACTTGTCTCTGAAATTGCCTTTTCTTTGGGCTATTCCGACCAAAGTCATTTTATACGCAAGTTTAAAAAAGCAATGAAGGAAACCCCCTTTAAATACCGCCAACAATATTTAAATTTAAAAAATTCTAGCAAGTAGCCTTGCTTAAAATATTCTATTTTTAGCCTATTTCATTCTATTAAATAAGGTTATTCTACTTTAACTTAGTACTTGTAAAAATCAGGTTTTAATAATTTATTAAATAGATAATTGAATAACTTCAAATTTATATATAAACCTATTAAATACTAATACAATGAAAAGTTATATCGATCATAAGCTCACCATTTTTCTGATCATTGCAACCATTTTTGGTTATTCGCAAAATGGATTTTCGCAAAAACAACAAGTAGGGATTTTTGATGCCAGTACTGACATCGGGAAATGTGCCCTAAAAGGCTCATCGGTTTATGATACAACCACACAGGAATATACGCTTACCGGAGCCGGATTAAACATGTGGTATGATAAGGATGCTTTTCATTTCTTATGGAAGAAAATGAAAGGTGATTTTATTCTACAATTTGAATTTTCATTTGTAGGTGAAGCTAAAAACCCACATCGAAAAGTAGGTTGGATGGTGCGCAACGACACATCGGAAAGTTCGGTACATATCAATGGTACTGTACATAACGATGGTTTAACATCAATTCAATACCGACCTGTGAAAGGCGGGGATACTGAGGAGATAAAATCAACCGCCAAAGCACCCA
The DNA here is from genome assembly GCA_027858735.1 of Salinivirgaceae bacterium. Classification (GTDB taxonomy): domain Bacteria; phylum Bacteroidota; class Bacteroidia; order Bacteroidales; family SZUA-534; genus GH45. The sequence continues at coordinate 12,687 of JAQICC010000184.1, read as the reverse complement.
ATATTTTGCAATTTGAACGCAGGGGCAACCGCTACATTCTATCAACAGCCATAAAAGGACAAGAATTTATAAGTACCGAATTTACCGACAGCCCAAATTTTATCAATGATGAAGCGCTGGTTGGTCTATTTATCTGTTCGCACGAAGACGATTATAAGGAAACAGCAATTTTTCAGAATGTCCGTGTGACTATTCCCGCAAAGGACGATCTTGTTCAATATAGGGATTACTTAGGTAGCAATCTAGAAATATTGGATATCGAAAGTGGGAAACGGAAAATTATTTATACTGCACCAAATTCCATTCAGGCTCCAAACTGGACCATTGATAGTAAAGCACTAATTTATAATTCTGAAGGACGCTTATACAATTTTAATTTAGCTTCGGGTTTGCCTACTGAAATTGATACAAAATTTGCCATCAAAAACAATAACGATCATGTACTTTCCTTTGATGGAAAAAAAATGGGAATAAGTGATATGAGTCAGGATAAGGATGGAAAATCGATGGTTTATACTATCCCTGTGGGTGGTGGAGATCCGGTTCTAATTACAAAAAATGCGCCATCATATCTGCATGGTTGGTCGCCCGATGCCAAAGAACTTATTTTTACTGGTGAACGAAATGGTGATTACGATATCTATTCCATAAACATCAAAACCAAAAAAGAAACTCAGTTGACCAATTCTTCTGGTTTAGACGATGGTTCGGAATTTTCTCCCGATGGTAAGTTCATTTATTTCAATTCGGTAAGGTCGGGTAAAATGCAGATATGGCGCATGAACCCCAATGGTAGTAATCCGGAAAGGATAACCAATGATGAATTCAACAACTGGTTTCCACACGTATCGCCCAATGGCAAATCAATTGTTTACATAGCTTTTGGCGACGATGTAAAACCCGCCGATCATCCTTTTTATAAACATGTATCGATTCGTCTGATGAATTTAGAAACCCGCGAAGTAACCATACTTGTTCATCTGTATGGTGGTCAGGGAACGATAAATGTACCTAGCTGGTCGCCCGATGGCAAAAAGATTGCCTTTGTAAGCAATACCTACTTAAACGATTGGTTTTCTAAATGTTATTGAAATCATCTCAAAATCGGAGGAAGTGTTCCGCCGCGGCGGAGACTTTAGGCGTAAATAGGATACTGAAAATCATTTATGTTTAGTAAAAATCAACACTTAATTCGCATAAATAACTAAAATACACATTATGGAAATCAATAGAAATAAGCTATTTATAGCCAGCTGTATTGCACTAGTTGCAACAGCCATGACTTTTGCCATACGAGCAGATTTACTTGGAAATACATTTGGTGGTGTATTTAAATTAAGCAATGCTGAAATTGGCTGGTGTATTGGAACAGCATTTTGGGGATATATGTTAGCCATTGTTATTGGAGGGCTGTTGGTTGATATAATAGGCATGAAAAGTATATTGGCTTTTGCTTTTGTAGGCCATTTAATAGGAATTGTACTGACTATTTTCTCCACTGGTTTTTGGTCCTTATTTGTTTCAACATTATTTGTTGGTTTGGCCAATGGCTTTGTTGAGGCAGCCTGTAATCCATTAGTTGCAACGTTGTACCCCGATAATAAAACCAAAATGCTAAATCGCTTCCATGTATGGTTTCCTGGCGGTATAGTTATTGGAGGATTACTTGCCTATGGTTTAGGATTGTTACATATTGGCTGGAAAATGGAGATGGCTATAATTTTAATACCTACGCTGATTTACGGTTTTCTATTTCTGAAACTAGAGCTTCCAAAAACAGAAAGAGTTACATCGGGAGTCTCAATGAAAGAAATGGTAAAAGCCTGCTTTGCCCCTCTTTTTTTATTTATGGTATTTTGTATGTTTCTTACAGCAAGTACCGAGCTGGGTACAAACCAATGGATTACCGTATTACTAAGCAACGTTGGAATTCCTGCAATTTTATTGCTTGTTTTTATAAATGGAATTATGGCCGCCGGGCGTTCATTTGCAGGACCCATAGTTCATAAATTAAATCCGGCAGGCATGCTATTATTTTCGGCCATAACCGCAGGTGTGGGTTTGGTATTGATAAGTTACTCAGCAGGTTGGGGAACGATTGGTGCTACAGCTATTTTTGCCATTGGGATTACCTATTTTTGGCCTACCATGCTGGGATTTGTTTCAGAGTACCTGCCACGCACCGGAGCTTTAGGCTTGTCGATAATGGGAGGAGCAGGTATGTTAACCGTCTCCTTTATTTTGCCTTTAATGGGTAATGTTTACGACAGTCAAACGGTTGCTGCTCTACCTCAAACCATCGATCCAAATTTATTTCTACAAGCTGTTGAAGGTACCAAAGAGTTTTTAATTCTTAGCCAGGCAAAATTGGCTGCAGGGTCGCAAACACTGCGCTATGTTGCTATATTACCTGCATTTTTAACATTAGCATTTCTATTTCTAAATTATCATATTAAAAAAACTACAAAAGTTTAGCATTGTGATTTATGAGTATCAGTAAAGCTAACTAAAACCTTATATTTTGTTCCACAAACGATGACAGGTCTAAAGACGCTGTCATGATTATTATAACACTCTGACTTCATTTTAACTTGTCATAGTCAGTATGACATGACAACGTTAAAAAGAGGAAAATATAAGGTTTTTAACTCTTTAGTAATGTTACCTGATACATATATTGTGATATAAAAAGGTAGAATAGAATTTTAACAATTATAATAAATGAGAAGAAGACTTAAAATGGGTATGGTTGGCGGAGGTCTGTCCTCTTTTATTGGTAAAGTGCACCGAATGGCTGCAGCCCTCGATAATGAAATAGAATTGGTTGCAGGTGCTTTCAATGCCGATGCAAATTTATCGCAACAGGCTGGTGAAGCATATTATCTTGAAAGTAATAGAGTATATGGCTCATATGTGGAAATGTTTGAAAAGGAGAAGCAGTTGCCCGAAGATATTCGCATTGATTTTGTAAGTATTGTTACGCCAAATTTTTTGCATTACCCAATAGCAAAAATGGCGCTTGAAAACGGATTTCATGTGGTTTGCGAAAAACCAATGACAATAAGCAGCGAGGAAGCAAAAAGCCTTGTTGAACTGGTTAAATCTACTGGATTAGTCTTTGCGCTAACTCATCCCTATACGGCATATCCAATGGTAAAACAGGCAAAATTTATAGCTGAACAAGGAATGCTTGGTGACATACGCAAGGTTGTTGTTGAGTATCCACAGGGATGGCTTACCACAGCGCTGGAAACAACAGGAAATCAGCAAGCAACCTGGCGTACTGATCCTAAGAAATCAGGAAAAAGTGGTTCCATTGCCGATATTGGTGTGCATGCTCAAAACCTTGCTGAATATATAACAGGTCAGAATATTACTGAAGTTTGTGCCGATATTACCAATTTTGTACCCGGACGTTTGCTCGAAGATGATGCGAATTTATTAATACACTTCGATAAAGGAGCTAAAGGAGTACTTTATGCCAGCCAAATTAGTGTTGGTGAAGAAAATAACTTAAGCATTAGAGTATATGGTGATAAAGGAGGCATTGAATGGCATCAGCAAGAGCCCAATTCTCTTATATTAAGACTATTAAGCAAACCTATGCAAATTATTCGTGCCGGCGATAATGTAAATTTGTGCCCACAGGCAATTAAGAATACACGACTGCCATCGGGTCATCCTGAAGGATTGATTGAAGCTTTCGCAAATATTTACAGAAATTTCGCCGAGGTCCTAAGGTTTAAAAATGAAGGCTTACATGTAGATTCCCATAATTTTGATTTTGCATCGGTTTACGAAGGATTAAAGGGGATGCTATTTATTGATGCAGTAATTGAATCATCCATGAGCAAAGAAAAATGGATAAAATTAAAAATATAAACATGAACCGTCCAATAACACTATTAACAGGCCAATGGGCCGATTTACCTATTAATGAAGTATGCAAAATTAGTTCCGAAATAGGATATGCAGGTTTGGAACTGGCTTGTTCGGGTGATCATTTTGAAGTTGCAAAGGCCGATTCTGCTTATTGTGATCAAAAGCTTGAACTATTAGGCAAGCATAAATTGCAAGTTTTTGCTTTATCAAACCATCTTGTTGGTCAGGCCGTTTGCGACCTAATTGATGAAAGACACAAAGCTATTTTACCCGATTATGTTTGGGGTAATGGCAATAAAGCCGATGTGCAAAAAAGAGCCGCCGACGAAATGATTAAAACAGCCTATGCTGCCCAAAAAATGGGAGTTAACATTATTACCGGCTTTACAGGAAGCTCCATTTGGAACTACATGTATTCGTTTCCGCCAACACCGCCTGAGATGATTGAGAAAGGTTTTGAGGATTTTGCCCAAAAATGGCTTCCTATTTTGGACGAGTATCAGAAACTGGGTATCAAATTCGCGCTTGAAGTTCATCCTACCGAAATAGCTTTTGATACCATTACTGCAGAAAGGGCTTTAGCCGCAGTGAATAACCATCCTGCGTTCGGTTTTAATTTCGATCCCAGCCATTTGGCTTATCAAGGAGTCGATTATATTGATTTTATTGACACCTTCGCTTCACGTATTTTCCATACACATATGAAAGATGTATCTTGGTCTGATAAATCAATGAAAGCTGGGATATTTGGAGGATACTTAGATTTTGGTGATCACCGGCGTCAATGGAATTTCGTATCCCTCGGTAGGGGAAAAGTAAATTTCGAAGACATTATACGTGCATTCAATCGCATACAGTATACTGGACCACTATCCATTGAATGGGAAGATAGTGGTATGGATCGTCTGCATGGAGCAAAAGAAGCTTATCATTTTATTAAAAACAAAGACTTCAAACCCTCGTTAATAGCTTTTGATGCGGCTTTTCAAAAAAAATAAAACTCAAATATTATTGAAATGATAAAAAAAATTATTTTTCACATTAGTATTGTTTTATTAACAAGTACTACTTTTTCGCAAACTACTGTAACAAGCGAAAGCAATCAATCAAAACTAGACATGAATGTATTGGTTTTCACAAAAGCAGTGAGTTTTTATCATGTGGCTAAACCAAATGCCATAAAAGCATTTTATGAAATAGCTCATGACAACAAATGGCATATGACTTTTACCGAAGATTCCACGTTTTTTAACGACAAGGAATTGAGCAAGTACAATGCAGTTGTGTTTTTGTTAACCACAGGCAACAACTTACTCAATGATGTGGAAAAGCTTGCACTGCAAAAATATGTTGAAGGCGGCGGTGGTTTTGTGGGTGTTCATACAGCTACCGATACTGAATATAAATGGTCTTGGTATGAAAAATTAGTTGCGGCTCATTTTAGCGGTCATCCTCCAAAACATGATGCAAAGCTAATTATTGAAGAGAGAAATCATCCGGCAACAGAATGTTTCGGAGGCGATACCGTGATATGGGATGATGAATTTTATAGTTTTGACCGTAATCCAAGAAAAAATAGTAATGTAAAAGTATTGGTTTCTGTAGATGAGAAAACATATAACATTAATGAGAATCCATGGGTCCCAGATATAAATATTGTCATGGGTGACCATCCAATTGTTTGGTGCCAGAACATTGGTAGCGGACGAAGTTTTTGTACGGCCTTAGGCGATAAAACAGAATTATACGATAATCAAATGTTCAGAAAACATTTGATTGGTGCTATGCTGTGGGCTGCAGGCAAGGAGAATTGATAATTTGAGTTAAGTAAAATATTTCAATTCATTAAATAGTTTTAATATTACAACTTAACGACTAAAAAAAGTATAGTTAGGCTAAAGCCCAATTCGGGTAAGGGTTCAATAGCCCACGGCTTAAGCCGTGGGTAATTTAAAGCATGTTACAAAATGGGCTTTAGCCCAACTTTTAATTCATTAAAATAAAGGATATTAATTTTAAATATTTATCCTTTTGACTTGAAATTTATTTTTATTCATTTAACACGGTTTTCAAATATATAATTATGCTAAAAACTACTAATAAGTCTTTGCAGTGCGCTATGTGCAAGTATATCGTTTTCACAAAATAAGGTTACCGAAAGCGGTGATAAAGCATTTATGAATAATGCTGATAAATGCTTGGCTATTATGGAGCAAACAGCCCAAAAAATGTCAATAAAAGGAGTAGCTGTTGTTGCATTTGTTCAAGGTGACAGTGCGTTGACCTGGGTTTCAAAAATGAAAATTGTTGGAACCCTAAGCAATGGAAACGATAACCGTCTGGCTATTGCCTATTCAAAAGCGGCCGAAATGGCTACTACCTATCAAAATAGCGGTAGTGGAATATGAGCGCCTCTATTTGGTGAGTTTGGTTATCCGAGTGGAGTTCTTAAAAAAGTTAATGGGGAATATATTATGACCGTTACTTCAGCGTTGACTATTAACAATATACAAGGCTATAAACTTAAAACAAACCTTTTGGGTTCTAATGGTTTACGTAACTTTTATGGCTTTAGTGACTGTGTTTTCAAATAAAAAAACCTTTCTAGTACTTTCCTAAACAAAAAAACCCGCAGTAAACACTGCGAGTTTCGTCATGATTTTAAGGGTAATATACTAAACTACTAATTTGCATTACTAACGTCGCCCGAACCTGAAATATCGCTATTTACATCAGGATGGCCTTTGTACCAAACATTGCCACTACCACTAATTTTAATATCGAGTTCGTTGTTGGCCGAAACACGTGCATCACCCGATCCAGAAACTCTTATTGACGTTTTATCTGTGTCTAATTCAAAGGCTGAGAAATTACCTGAGCCACTTACGCTGTAATCAGCTTCTGTTGCCGAACCAACTAATGTATAACTGCCCGATCCGGAAATACCACACTGCAAATATTCTGTTTCGGTTGCTATGTAAAAGTCGCCCGAACCCGAAATATTCGAATAAATCTCCAATGCATCGGCTTCAATGTTAAAATCACCTGATCCCGATAGATTTAAGGTTAATATTTCGTTGGTAGAAAACGGTGCCGTGGTATTTATATCGCCCGAACCGCTTAAGCTTAAATGCGATAAGGTATGTATTGACATGTAAATATCAACACCATCGTGTTTTTTTACATTTCTATCGAAATCAAAATCAACAATTCCATTATGAACATTCGTTTCTAAGTTGTCAATAATGTTTTGTTGTGCTTCAATAATAATTTCCTGATTCTCGCTTTGGGTTAAATGAACATTCCCGCTGATGTTCATATCTACTCCTTTTAAATCTTCTAATTCAAGGGTTTGTGATACTATTGGACCATCGCCACGTATGCCAAAAACACCATCGGTACATGATGTTATACTAAATGCAAAAGATGCAATTGCCAATAAAGCTAACTGGGTTCTTAAGTTTTTCATTTTATTCGTTTTAAGGTTCATTTTTTCAATTTTTAATCGCTTCATTTACATGACAACTGAAAAAATGAATACCCCTATTGGGTTATTTAATTAATTTGGTTTTCTTATTTTACATAGTTTCTAACGGGCTCTAAGTAATGACGTAATAAGTAATGAAAAAGTTGTGTTGAAAATGGTTAAAATTTTGTAAAATTGCACATTTAAAAAATGAGGCCTCCAAAAATCAGGGCCGACACGTTTTGTTATGACCTTAAAAACTGCCATGCTTGGTTCAAAAAACTCTAATATTTCCTTAAATCTTTTAACTATAGTACGTTAGATTTTTAGATATCAGTATCGAGATAAAATGTAAAATGCTGAATTTAAGATATTTGACAACACTATTGCACATTGCATATTTTATTAAATATCAATAATTTACGGAAATATAACGAACCCTAATATTAAGGTTTCATTATTTAAAGCCTCTATTAAAATCAATCATTAAACTGGTACAAGAACCAAAGCAACCATAACCACCATCAACAGTTGTAAAACGGGGCCGATATGCATTCGGTTTAAAAAAACGATTTGAAGTACTTATATATTTTTCATAATTTTTGTCGTAAGCAATAACAAATAATAATTCAAAACCCATTTTTGGACTATCAGTAATATCAATACATACCTTAGTGTTTAATTGGTCTTCGGGGATTAACCTTTTAATCACATTCTTCTCCATTACGGTATCAATAATATAGTATATATCATACATATATGCTGATGTATCATTATCAATACTAAATGAAATGGAGTTTTCTGTTTTATTGAGGGAGCCTGCAGAAATCTTTGGCATATAAGGAAGAGTTGTGGTCGAGGTTACTCTAAAGGTATCATTCACACAACTGTAATCCCAAGTCTGTCCTGGATTTACATAAATATTGGAATTTGAATATATCCCGTCTCCAATATGGTAAACATGTAAAATATTTTCTCTACCACGTTGTTGCAATGCTATTCTAGCGTTTTCAACCGTAATAGCACTAGTATCGGAAATATGAATAATTTTATGGACTTCGAAAAAATGGTTTTGATCATCATATATATCCCCTGATTTAAGCATACCAAATACATTTAATCCGGGTTTATACTCTGAGTTAATATTTGTAGGCTGTAAAGGTAACCCTATATAAATTTCAAGGGCTTTTTCGCAGCCAGCAAACATCATAATTGACAATATTATAAGAAGAAGTTTAGTTTCTAAACCTTTTAAATATTGTTTACTGCAACTCATAAATTTGAACATAAAACACTAGTATTAAAACTTAATAGTATATCCGGCACTAACAACTGGCAAATAATCGAACCCCATGGGAATGTATTGTTCCTGCCCCTGAAAGGGTATGTAATAGTTTACATTTCGTCGCAAAAACAAAATATTGCGAACATTCACGACTAAATAGGACTCTTCTGCATTAAAAAAATCAGAAATATCTTTTCCAAAGCCCCTTACCACTTTTTTTTCAAGACCCAAATTTATACTCATTACCCATGGCATACGTGAACTGTTTTTTTGGTCAATAGTATACTGAGGGCTATACAACATTTCTCCACTTATCGGTTCATACATAAAAAACATTTGCATGGAATTTTCTACTGAACGTGGCACTCCACTTTGAAACATGAAATCGGCGCTATATGAAATTCGCTTGGTAGCCTGAAAGTTCACTACGCCCTTAATGTTATGTAAATGATCGTAATCGTACAAATAGGTTTTACCGTCCATAATATTTGGGAACGATCTATTTGTGCTCGAAAGGGTATAACTTAACCATCCCGATAAACGGTTTACCTGTCCTTTCCAAAGCAACTCTAAACCATAGGTTTCTCCACTTCCTTCAAATACCTTATCGGATAAAGCAAAGGCCTCGTATTGACTTTGCAAAAGATCGAACGTATAGGTTCGTGCAATATTTTTATAATAAATATCAGCAGATAACTGATGCCTTTTACTAATTCGCTTTTCAACACCTGCTATATAATGATAGGATAAGCTAGGGCGAGCATTATTTAAGGGATAATAATAATCAAGAAATTGATTAAATTCCAATTCTTGCGTATTCATGCTAATAATATATTGATAATACTTGCCATACGCAGCTTTAAACTTAAGGTCTCTATTTACTTTATAAACAAGGTTTATTCTTGGTTCAATTTTGTAGGCTTTTTTATTAAAATTGGATAAGCGAACACCTGGACGAACAATTAATCCTCCCCATTTAATTTTATCTTCGGCAAACAATGAAACCAAATCTGGCTTAACTTTAGAACTTGGCCCATCAACATTATCTATTTGCGATACATTTTCAAATAAATAACTACTGTATTCGGCACCCAGTTTTAGTTCATTCCAATATAAGGGCTTATAGTTTAACGATGATTTTACGGTATAATCAGATACCTTACTTTTAAACCTGGTGCTCGTATTAAATGTTATCTCTTCAAATTGCATTTTCATTTCACTAAAATTATTAGCACTATGTAATGAAAGATAAGCTTGAACCCTGAAATAAAGCTTTGGTGATATAACCGATTTCCATATTGCTGTACCAATATTATTTTTCCACTGGTTTTGCCATGTGAAATTCATATCGTCAAAAACATCCGCCATTAGTGTATCGCCAATTCGTTCCATAGTATTTCCCATATACTTATAAAACGAATTTATATTCATTGATGTGTGATCTTTTGATCCAAAGTATTTTAGATCAACTCTATTTCGTGCATTAATTCTATGCGTTAGCGAAAGATTAAAATCGTAGAAGTAGTTATTACTTTGCATAATAAAATTTGCAACCACATCGTAATTTACTCGGCCAGCCACCATCATGGTTGTTTTTTCATTCAGCGGAAATTCAACAAAAACCCTCGATTCTACTGTTGATGGATGCACCTCGCCATGCACACCATCTTTTGTACCGTCTTTTGTTGAAATATGAATAACCGATGCATTACGCCCGCCATACTCAGCACCAAAACCCCCTGCCAAAACATCGATATTTTTTACCGTTTGCATATTAAATATTCCTGACGATGAAATAAAATGATAGGGATTATAAATGGTTACACCATCGAGCATTATAAGATTTTCACCAGGATCGCTACCTCGAACAGATACTAATGGAGAAAGTGGTTCGGTGGCCTCAATACCCGGTAAAAATTTAATGGCACGAAACACATCATTTCGGGCAGTTGGAATACTTTTAATGCTTTTTGGTGAAAGTCGATGCTGGCTGGTTTCAATTTCACGGTCACCCACATCGTTGGCAGACAATTCAATTATATTTATCTGACCCAATTCAACAGATTGGGGTTTTAATTTGATTTCTTTAAAAACCTGTTTGTTATCTGTAAAACTTACTTTTATATTTTCAGAAGTATATCCAATAAATGAAATTACGGCATCAATATTTTTACCTTGAATACCCGTAATACTAAAAAAACCATTAATATCAGTAGCGGCTCCTACCGGATTTATTCCTTTTATTAAAACAGTAGCCCCAATTAGGGTTTCGCCCGATCGTGCATCATAAATAATTCCGGAAAGTGTATTCTTTTGTGCCCACAAATGCATACACGTAAACAATAAGAATATTACAATTACAATTTGTCTCATTAATTAAAATTTATAGGCACAATTTAGCACTACTGCTACATTAAACATTAGGTCGTTATAAACAATAAAACTGCCTTCTTCCATTAAGCCAAAACCAAAAGTGAAACCTTTTTTATCAAGATGATTCATTGTAATACGCTGCATTATTGAACATTGCATAAGAAATAATTCTTGAAGTGTACGATTCGATTCATCGATATCGTTCCATTTGTTAAAGCCCAGTAGAAAAGCTGTTTTATTCTGAAACAGCCATTTTTCGTTAATCCGATAATTGAAATTTGAAACACTGGCTGCAAAAGCAACACTTTGCCTGTTCTCATAATGTAAAAATCGAAACATTTTACTTTTACGCTTAAATTTTTGACCCGGTTCCGGTGATGAAAAATAAATTTCTGCATCAAATCCCCAAAAGGTATATCCATAATAAACATCACTCGAAATATAGAAATTTTTAGCTGCTACTTTTTGCCCTTTCCTAAAATGATTTTGACCCGATATAAATACTTTTGCAGTATCGCTACATACGGCATTTATATCCCCTATAAACTCCGATTTAAAGCTGTTAATTACTTCATTATATCCTTCTTCAACAGGCTTTTTCTTTTTAAATTTCGTGGTATTATCGTAATAAAACACACCTAATAAATTTGTATCGCCAGCAGTCTGTATTTGGGAAAGTTGAAAGGCTGCACTCAAATTATAGGAGCGGTTAAACATTGAATTCGATTGGTCTACATAAAAATCATGTATATCGAGCTGTAATTTTCTCCCCTTATTTTTACTTAAATGATAAGCAAACTCTTTAGCAATTGGTTTCTCGGTAAGTACTATTTGGTCGACCGGAAAAAAAAGGAATTTCTTTTTTTCATAAATTGAAATCAAATGGGGTTCTTCCTCCCTAAAATCGGTGGCTGATAATGTATGATTCAAACTAAATGCAGTATCTGGCAAAAATTTCACATTAACCGTATCGGCAACAAATGATTGACTACTTACACTCTCTGAAAAAGCAAAAACAAATAAAAGAAATACCCAAATAATTGAGCGTTTAAACATATTGGTTAATTTTTTGGTCGCCATTGCATAAACAAATGCTATGCCATTTTACATAAATAAATAACGGCTTTTGTGTAATTTTGGTATTTCAGTAAATATAAATAAACCATTATGGACTGAAAGTACCATAGGTTTGACTACGAATGAAATTCGTATATATTATAACAAGACATTAGATACTAGATTATAGAATTACATTGAAAATTAATTTTTTTTAGTCTAATATCTAAAGTCTAAGCTCGAATATCACGTAAAATTTTTAGAAGCTAAAACGAGATGCACTAAAGTACATAGTTTTAACTACTAATGAGACCAATAAAAAAATTAATGACAAACGGGAAAATAATAATGCTGAATAGTCTCAGCAAGAAAACTTCAACAATATCGTTACACTTGCATCTGAATCAGTCATCCCGATTTATCAGCTTTGCAAGCCTCCAAAGCAAGTTCGGGGCAGACCCAAAAATAAAGCTTTCTTTATCAGTGACCTAGTTTTCGTGCAAGCTCTAGAGTTTGTCTCGTATGTTTACAAATATAAAATTTAATTATTGCTTTGTAAATATTAAATTGAGAAAAGACAGAGCGTTTTGGACTGTCTAGGGACATAATTAATGATCTCGTTTTA
>JAQICC010000181.1 GCA_027858735.1 Salinivirgaceae bacterium | reverse complement strand
GATACAACTTGCAATACCTGTCGACGTAGTTCTCTACTTCAAAGGAATTGCAAGGAAGTAGATGTGCTGAAATAAATGCACTTTAGTAAAATTTGACAAAATAATTTTAACACTTAACTAGCATTATTCATCAAATTCCGTTATGATGAATTGAAATGCGGGTTACCCCGACATAGCCGAACCCAAATTTGAGCATCAAATTTGGATGTGAGACTTAGTCGCTGTCGGAGACAACAATTATTCTCAAGAATAATTGGGGTTAAAAATTATAAGGTTTAGATAATGAAAAAGATAGGTGCTTTTTGTCAAATTTTATGAATCAATCAGGCTAAGGTTTTTGGGATGCTAGGAATATTTTAATCTCCTATAGGCAATACTTTTGATAAATTATCTTTAACATAATTTAAGGAATAAGAACTCAGGCAGTTTTCGCCTTATCAATGGAAAGCTGCTCCTTAATTTTCTCTCTTACCGCTTCTAATAACTCTTCATCGTTTGAGTAATCACTTCTGTTTATAGGCTTAAGTGCGGTATATTTTAAATTAATACCGAAGTTAAGCGGAAACAAACCACCCCATTTATGTAATTTGTGGTTTCCATCAATCGCAAAGGGTACAATTAATGCTGAGGGTGATGCTTTCAGCAAGGTTTTAAAACCTGCAACTTGAAATTTGCGTAAATCACCGGTTTTACTTCGCGTACCTTCTGGAAAAATACAAGCTGAACAATTATGTTTTTCCATGCTTCTTCCAAGCATTAAAATCTGTTTAATAGATTGCGACCCATTTTTTCTATCAATTAATACAGAGCCTCCCTTTTTAAGATTGTATGATATACTGGGGATGTTATACCCAAGTTCTTTTTTTGATATAAATTTAGGATTATGCTTTCGAAATCCTAATATGACCGGGGTTATGTCGTAAAGGCTTTGGTGGTTAGAAACAATTATTAAAGGTTTATTTTTTGGTATATGTTTAAGTCCGTTAAAACTAAATCTGCAAAATAGAATGTATAGGCTCGATAATAAAAATACGTTAAGAATATCGACAACAGCTTTATGCGCTTTCGAACCAAATAAATTATACGTAATAACTTGAATAGGATGAAAAATTACCAATAATAAAACATAGGTTGAGATATGTATTATTGTTAATGGATAAGCTATTAGTTTTCGCATGAAGTTTTGTATTTAAGTGAGATAAGGTATTCTTTGTTGCGAATTTAATAAAATATAAAAATTAGAGGTGGTTGGATGCAAAATTTTATGGACATAAAAAAATGGGGCCCTAGCAAAGCCCCAAATTTTAAAATATTCGATAGTATATGGTTTTAATTAACCGCATTTTGAATAGCCACAGCTTGAACAAGTTAAACAACCATCTTGATAAATAATAGTGTTTTCTTGAGCACATTCTGGGCAAACAGTACCTTCTTTTGCTTTAGTACCATCTTCAATATATTTTTTCAATGCTCTGGCAACGCCTGTTTTCCAGGTGTTAATAGTTTTAGAGTCAAGTACTAATGAATCAACTAAAGTAACAACATTCGGAATTGGCATGCCATGACGTAATACCCCTGAAATTAATTTTGCATAATTCCAAAATTCAGGTGCAAATTTATGCGAAAGACCTTCGACTGTAGTTTTGTATCCAAATTTATTGGCATATTGAAAGTCGTATCGAGAAGTGCCTTCTTCATCTTTATTTTTAATAATACAACCTTTTTCAACCGACTTTGGAATGGGTAATACATCATCTTCAGCTAAACCAGTGAAAATTTCATAAGCTCTACCATCAAGTATTCCAACAAAAGCAATCCATTTTTCATTATTGTTATTGAAACGTAGAATGTCAGCTTCTAAAACTTTCGGACGCTTAACGCTATCTATTGAATCGGATTTATTTTTATTTTTTTTATTGGAAATAAGAACACCTGAACGAGATCCATCGCGATATACTGTTACGCCTTTACAACCACTTTTCCAAGCTTCAATATATAGTTCGCCAACCAGTTTTTCCTCGACATCATTAGGCAAGTTAATGGTTACGCTTATGGAGTGGTCAACCCATTTCTGAATGGCTCCTTGCATTTTTACTTTCTCGTGCCAATCAACGTCGTTGCTTGTAGCTTTATAATAAGGTGATTGTTCAATAAGTTTATCAATTTCCTCATCGGTCATTGCTCGTACTTCCTCAATTGAATAACCCTTAACATTTAACCAGGTCATAAAATTGTGATGGAATACCTTGTACTCTTCCCAGCTATCACCCAATTCATCTATGAACGAAACATTAACGTTTTTATCGTTAGGATTAACTTTTCTGCGGCGTTTGTAAACGGGTAAAAATACGGGTTCAATACCCGAAGTTGTTTGTGTCATCAAACTAGTTGTTCCCGTAGGAGCAATAGTTAAAAGAGCAATGTTTCTACGCCCGTATAGCATTATATCGTTATATAAAACCGGATCTGCCTCTTTGATTCTTAACAATAGTGGGTTATCTTTTTCTCTATCGGCTTCAAAAATAGTAAATGGGCCACGTTCTTTTGCCATTTCGTTTGAAGAACGATAAGCAGCTAAAGCTAATTGTTTCTGAACTTCAACAGCAACCTCTGTAGCTTCTGGTGTTCCGTAGCGTAAATCTAAAGCAGCAAGCATATCACCTTCGCCTGTAATACCAACACCTGTTCTTCTACCTTCTTTTGCTTTTTGCTTAATATTTTCCCAAAGCTTAATTTCAGTTCTTTTTACTTCGTGCTCCTCTGGGTCAGCAATCACTTTTGCAAGAATACCATCAATTTTTTCTAATTCAAGATCGATGATATCATCCATGAATCGTTGTGCATAAGCAACATGCTCCTTAAATTTAGGATAGTTGAATGTGGCATTTTCAGTAAACGGATTTTCAACATAGCTGTATAGGTTTATAGCTAATAACCGACAACTATCGTAGGGGCATAATGGAATTTCACCACAAGGGTTTGTTGAAACGGTTTTATATCCTAAATCAGCATATCGATCAGGTAGACTTTCGCGAATAATTGTATCCCAAAAAAGAATTCCTGGTTCAGCCGATTTCCATGCATTATGCACTACTTTACTCCAAATTTGGTTTGCATCTGTTTGTGTAGTTACTGTAGGATTGCTAGAATCAACCGGATATTGTTGTTGGTAAGGTGTTTTATTAATTACCGAGTTCATGAATTCGTCGTCAATTTTAACCGAGACATTAGCACCGGTAACTTTACCCGACTCTAATTTTGCATCGATAAAAGATTCAGCATCAGGGTGCTTGCTTGAGACAGATAGCATTAGTGCACCACGACGGCCATCTTGAGCCACTTCGCGAGTTGAATTCGAATAGCGTTCCATAAAAGGAACTAAACCCGTACTAGTAAGTGCAGAATTTTTGACAGGACTACCTTTGGGACGAATGTGCGAGAGGTCATGACCAACACCTCCACGTCTTTTCATTAGCTGAACCTGTTCCTGATCAATCATCATTACTCCACCGTATGAATCGGCTGGGTTTTGACGACCAACAACAAAACAATTTGAGAGTGACGCGACTTGAAAATTATTTCCAATTCCAGTCATTGGTCCCCCTTGAGGTACAATGTATTTGAAGTCTTTCAACAATTCAAATATTTTTTGTTCAGGCATTGGATTTTCATAATTTTTTTCAATACGATGCAATTCTTTAGCCAACCTTCTGTGCATATCATCAGGGGTAAGCTCATACAAGTTGCCGTGAGAGTCTTTCAAAGCATATTTGTTTACCCATACTGTGGCTGCTAAATCATCGCCTTTAAAATACTCTAGAGATGCTTTTACTGCATCTTCATAGGTATAAGCTTTTTGTTTTTGGTCTGTTTTTGTGGTCATTTCTTCAGTTAACATTGTAGCACATTTTACCCGATTTAAAATTCTTTTTTTACTAATATGGTTTTCTAATTACTTAGGGTGACAAATTCGTTATGCGAAAATAGCGCAAAGACTAATATTTTGAAAAATCACTTATTAACATTTTTTGTGAATAAATATTCAACATGTAGAAAGTGAGAATGTTATCCCGTTGATTTTTCTATTTGAGGCTAATAGAAGACATCTATATCTTAAATATTCAAAGGTGTGGTTTGAGGGTTGTTAAAGCTTTAATTCGTTTAAAATTATTTTTGTTCCACCACGCATTTTGTTAACATAATTGTGTGCCAAATCGCTCGATTTTTTCCTTAAATCGTCATTCTCTAGTAGCGAATTAAAAGTTGCTACAAAATTGGTGTAATTTTCGATTGAAAATCCTGCTGAAATTTCTATTAAATCGCAAGCTTCTTGAAACCTTTTATAATGGGGGCCAAAAACAACAGGTAAACCAAAGGTTGCGGCTTCAAGAGTATTGTGAATGCCTACGCCAAATCCGCCACCAATATAGGCTAACGAACCATAACGGTATAACGATGATAGAATACCAATATTATTAATTAGCAGAATAGTTACATCATTAATATTTTCGGTATTGGCTTCAGAAAATTTCAAAAGTGGAAGTTTAAACAATGAAACTATTTTAGCGATATGCGATTCGTGTATTTCGTGTGGGGCAATAATCCATTTTAAATTTTTTGAATTATCAAGAGCGTATTGGGCAATTAATTCTTCGTCTTTCTCCCAGGTGCTACCACAAATAATTGTAGTTGAATTTTTTGTAAACTGTTCAATTAATTCAATAGGTTTGGCATTTTTGGCTAAATCGAAAACCCTATCAAATCGAGTATCGCCACCCACCGTTACATTATTTAATTCTAATTTAGCCAATAGTTTTTTAGATTGTTCGTTTTGAACATAAAGATGAGTGAAACACTTTAACAATTTGCGGTACCAACCACCATACCACTTAAAAAAAAGTTGTTTTTCTCTAAAAATAGCTGAAAATATGTACGTAGGTATGTTGTTTTTATTAAGCTCATTTAAGTAATGAAACCAAAATTCGTACTTTACAAAAAAAGCGACCTTAGGATTTATTAATTGAATAAGTTTTTTAGCATTACGTTTTGAGTCGACAGGCAAATAAAAAATATAATCGGCACCTTCATAATTTTTCCGAATTTCGTAACCTGATGGTGAAAAAAAAGTCAAAAATATTTTAAAGTTTGGGTATTTTTCACGAAAGCCTTCAATTACAGGTCGGCCTTGTTCAAATTCACCTAACGATGATACATGAAACCAAGCAATATCTTCATTGTTTTCAAGTGACTTGTGAATCCTGGCAAAAATATTTTTTCTGCCTTCTACCCATTGTTTGGCCTTAGGATTAAAAAGTGATGCAAACTTTACAAGAATGGAGTAAAGAAACAGGGTGAAATTGTATATTAGAATCATATGTAAATTTGAAAATTGATGGAGCAAAAGTAATAATATTATAATTAGGGTTGTTTTCTATATTGATTAATTAAATGTAAGTTCAATAATCTGAAATCATAGAGCTAAACTGTAGGCGGAAACAAAATCAAGCCTTATATTTGCCTGCAATTACCATAAATAATTCAATAAATAAATTGCACAATTGTGAAAAATACTATAGAAAAAGCATTTACGGACTTTGACAAGCAAACTATTTTGGTGATTGGCGATGTAATGATTGATTCCTATATGTGGGGTAAGGTTGATCGTATTTCGCCTGAAGCACCGGTTCCAATTATTGCTGTATCAAAGCGCGAAAATAGAATGGGAGGGGCTGCAAATGTTGGGCTGAATATAAGAGCCTTAGGTGCAAAAGCCGTAATGTGTGCCATGATTGGAGATGACGAAGGAGGGGCTATATTTAAAAGGTTGCTTAAGAAGCGTGAAATGACTGATGAAGGAATTTTAGTTTCAAGCGAAAGAAAAACCACAATAAAGACAAGGGTAATTAGTGATAATCAACACCTGCTTAGGGTTGATGAAGAAGAAATTTATGCTTTAACAAAAAATCAGGAAAAGATTTTTATAAATCATCTTGATGCTTTATTGAAAAATCAAAATTTTGATGCTATTGTTTTTGAAGATTACGATAAAGGAAATATTACACCGGCAATTATTGAATTTGTTGTTCAAAGTGCAACGCAACAAAACATACCCACTTTAGTGGACCCAAAAAAGCGAAATTTTCTAGATTACAAAGGAGTTACACTGTTTAAACCCAATTTTAAGGAAATATGCGATGGCGTAAAAATCGACCTAAAAAAAGGTGACTTCGCAGCTTTGAATAATGCCACCGACATTCTTAAAAATGAACTTGGCGCTAAATATGTTATGGTTACCCTTTCTGAGCTGGGCGTTTTTATTACCGAAAATGGAAGCTTTCATCAAATGCCTGCTGAAATTCGTGACATTGCCGATGTTTCAGGTGCAGGTGATACAGTAATTAGTGTCGCAGCTTGTAGCCTTGCATCAAATCTTTCAATTCGTCAAGTTGCTGTAATTGCAAATTTGGCTGGTGGGCTTGTTTGTGAAAAGATAGGTGTTGTACCCATCGATAAAAATGCCTTGTTGAAAGAAACTGTGGCTTATTTTAAAGCATTGAGACTTTGATCCCGAATTCGGGATTAATTAGTCTCAGCAAGAAAACTCCAATAATTTCGTTACTCTTGCATTTCAACCAGTCATTTACGAAAGTAAACTCCTGATTTTCAATGCTGCGAAAGCCTCATTCTTAGAGCTTTCTTATCAGAGACCGAGTTTTCTTGCACGCACTAATTAGGTGAGCTGATCCTGAGCACAGTCGAAGGATCTCTTGGGTCATACCTGCCTGCTGGCAGGTTCCCTGCCACTTTTGGCAAAAAATAATTCTTAAACCGACACCCCCTTTGCTGCTAATGCCATTTCCTTAAGCAATTTTGATCTAGTATTCTCCCTCAGTCTTTCGGATCTGCCCTAATTGTTCAGGCGGGCAGCTCCCCCAAAGGAT
Organism: Salinivirgaceae bacterium; assembly: GCA_027858735.1. Taxonomy (GTDB): domain Bacteria; phylum Bacteroidota; class Bacteroidia; order Bacteroidales; family SZUA-534; genus GH45. The sequence continues at coordinate 8,225 of JAQICC010000181.1, read as the reverse complement.
CACAGTCTCTGTTGTAAAGTTTGATGGTAACGTGAAATTTCGATCTTCATATTAAATTATATAGTTGTAAAGGCTAATCGAAGTAAGTCTTTTCCTTCTGAAATAAATTCGGAACAGGTAATTGTGAACTTGCTTCGGAAACGTGCCTGAAAGGCGATGGGGGAATTCATATGTTAAACCTTAAATAAACGACATTACCTTTGCTGCGGGGAGTTTTATTAAGGTTCCACCTTCATTTTAAACTCACAAAATCTTTGTATTATTTTTCTTATAATTGACTAAAAATAGAAATTGATTCACTATTTTTAGTCAATTATAAGATAGCCTAGGGTTATGCGATTTTTTAAAATACTTCTTGTATTTACTTTTTGTGCACTATTATTTTCTATTAGCAGCTTTTCTTTGTATGCGCAAAGTGCTGATAGCTTATTGAAAGAGCTTTATAAAGCAAAAAATAAAGATGATCTTATTTCAATCTACAATGAATTGGGTAATAAATTACGCTATGCTTATCCCGATAGTGCTATGTTGTTTTATAAGCAGGGTCTTATAATTTCACAACTTCAGAAAAATGAACAAGCAGAAGCTGATGCAATTAGGTCAATGGGTACGGTATGGGCTATTAAAAACAATTACGATTCGGCCATTTACAACATTCAAAAAAGCATAAGGCTAAATAAAAAAAATGGCAACAATATTGGCATTGCAAAGTCTTTTAATAGCATTGCTTTGGTTTACATGAAAACCGAAAACCTTGATTTGGCAAAAGCTAATTTAATTGATGCCATTAAATTGGGTTATGAGCTTGGCGATTCTATATTGCTTTCGAAAACCTTTAACAATATGGGTTTGCTCTATAAGCGAAAGAATGATTTTGATAGTGCGCTTTATTATTATCATGAGTCGATGAAAATTAAAGATGAAATTGGCGACTCACCAGGAGTTGGTCGCACGGCAAATAATATAGCGCTTATTTACGAGGAGATCAGCGAATTTGACTTAGCCCTAAAATATTTAAATCAATCGTATGCTATTCGCAAATCGAATAAAAATGAATATGGAATGGCTGTTGTGCTCAATAATTATGGTTTGGTGTATGAAAGTCAGGGTGAATTAAAACTAGCTCTAGAAAATTATTTGAAATCAAAACGTGTTATGCAGAGGCTTAATAAGGTTGATAGACTGGCTACTTTGTACAACAATATTGGATCGGTACATATTAAACTTAAGCAGTATAAAACGGGGTATGATAACCTAAATAAAGCATTAAAAATAAATAAGGATATTGGTAATGTAAGAGGTCAATTAATTACCACTATTGAATTGGCAAAATTTTTCGAAAACCTGAAAATTCATCAAAATGCTGTAATGCACTATCGTAGGGCTTTGAAATACTCAAATAATGTGGAAGATATTGCGCGTCGATCTGAAATTCATGAAGGGTTATACAATGCCTATGAAATGCTAGGAAAGTTCGATAGTGCGCTGTATTTTTATAAAATATATACTCATTTGAACGATAGTATTTTTAATACCTATAGTAGAAGAAATATTGAGAAACTAGAAGTGGATTTTCAAACCCTGAAAAAGGAAAAAGAAAATCAGGAATTAGTGCAGTCAAATCAAATAAAGGAAGAAAAGCTAAAACGTGCATTTTTAGGTGGGATTGTACTTTTAGTGGTTTTGGCATTCATTATAGTTTTTAGTTTATTTTCGGTCACCAGTCGCAGAAAACTTGAAAAAACCTATCAATTGGTTTTAGATCAACGTAACAATATTCAACAGCAAAGTTCAGAATTATCTTTGGCTTATAAAAAGCTTCAAGAATTTTCCACTTTTAAGGAAGAATTAACCGGTATGATTGTTCATGATTTAAAAAACCCGCTAAACATTATTTTAAACGTATCTGAAATTAAGAATTATCCTGACAAGGATCAAGTTGTATTACAATCGGGAAAGCAAATGATGAATCTGGTAATGAATATTCTTGATGTATATAAGTACGAGGATAAGAAATTTAGGCTTGAACCTCAAAAACAATTTATTAACCCACTTATTGAAAAGGTTAAAAGTGATTTAAGTTTTGTGCTTTCGGAAAAAAGTATTCGAATAAAGACTGCGATTGATTACGATTTTCTGGTAAATTTTGATGAAATAGCTTTAGAGCGTGTAATTGTTAATTTACTGACAAATGCTATTAAATTTAGTCCTCAGGGTAGTGTTATTCAAATAAATACAGAGCCCTTAAGGAATAATAGATTTAGACTTCATGTTATTGATAGTGGAGAAGGTATACCCAAAGAGGGTATACATCAAATATTTAAAAAATTTGAGCAACGGGAGAGTGTAAATTTAGGTTATTCAGGATCAACAGGTATAGGTTTAACTTACTGTAAAATGGCCATTGAAGCCCACAATGGAATAATAGCTGTGGAATCAATAGTTGGAAAAGGAGCCGATTTTTATATTGAGCTGGATTATAATGAGACTAGAATTTCTGAAATTATTGAGCCAGATGTTAAAGGAAATTATCTGGTATTATCAAGAGAAAATAGGGGACTTCTATATCCGTTTATTATTTCAATGCAAAAGAAAGGCATTTATGAGGTAACTGAAATACGGAATATTTTAAAGATGATAAAAAGAGATAATGCTGAAATGCAGAAGTTTTGTAACCTAATAGAAAGTAGTGTTCTTAATTGCAATCAGGTTATGTATGATGAACTTCTAGAATTAGCTTTAAGTAAAGAATAAAAATTATGGAACGATACAAAGTTTTTATTATAGATGATAACGTAGATAACCTCAAAACGTTTATCAATATTTTTGAGCATCATTGTCCGCAATATGATATTTTTCAGACCAATAATCCGAAAAATGCTATTGAAATAGCTTCAAAAGTAAACCCTCAATTAATTGTAACAGACTGGGATATGCCAAATATATCCGGTATTGAGGTAATTCATCAATTAAAAAGCCAAAATGAGACAAAAAATATTCCGATTATAATGGCGACAGGAGTGCATATTACCTCTGATGATTTAAAAGTTGCACTCGAAGCCGGAGCAATTGATTTTATACGAAAACCTATTGATCCTATTGAGCTTGTTGCCAGAACGCATTCAGCATTAATGGTTTTTCAATATCAAAAGCAAGTTATTGAAACTAAAGATCAAGAGCTTACCGAAAGTTCGCTTTATTTAGTTAAAAGTCACAAATTTAACTTAGATATGACCAAAAGACTTGACGAGTTAACGGGTATTATTGATTCTGATACTAACAAAACCAAGATCGAGTTAAGAAACATAATTAAAACATTTAACCTCAGAATTAAAGAGGATGGGTGGTATCGATTCGATCTTTCATTTGATAAAGTACATAAAGATTTTAATCGTAATTTATTAGAAAAGTATGGTGAATTAACATCAACCGATTTAAAACTATGTGCTTTCATTCGATTAGGAATGAATAATAAAGACATTGCATCAGTATTAAATCAGAATCCTGACAGTGTAAAAGTATCCCGATCTCGATTAAGAAAGAAACTTGCTATTGACCAAGCTCAGAATTTAGAGGCATTCTTGGCAAAATATTAGAAAAATTTAGGACTGATGTTAATTAATTGTGTTAAATTACATACGTGTAATATTTTGAAACAAAATTTTACTTATCAAGTAAAATAGAAAAGTACTTTTAAAAAAGCAATTTTATGAAAGAGCCTTTTATAATTGAGAAAACAAAAAAAACACCCTATGTGTTTTTTGATCCTAAGTCAGGGCAACTAGAAATTTCAGGCTATTCATTACCCACAAATTCCCAACTTTTTTATGAACCATTATTTGAAGTGGTTGAAAAATACCTTGAGAATCCAAAACCTTCTACCGAGTTGGTTTTTAATGTAGAGTATTTTAATACAAGCTCTTCAAAAATAATATTGCTTCTTCTTGCGCGCTTTGAAACACTTTTGGCAATGGGTAAGCAAGTTTCTTTTACATGGCATATTGACGAGGATGACGTTGATATGTACGAAGCTGGCAAAACTTATCAGGCAAGCGTTACAATTCCCACCCATATTGTGGCAAAAGATTCCGATTAGTTACCCTTTGTTTTTAAAACGTTTTTGTTTTTTTCATTGTTTACGTATTGTATAAGAACAGTGCGTTAGGTGGAATGTGGCATGTTTTATTATTGCTTTCTTGTTGTTGTACACTCCATTAATTTTTATGATGCAATTAAAACAACTTTTTTAATTATTTCGCAATCCTACTAATCTATTCTTGTCAAGACAGATAAGTTTTAAAGGTTCAATTTTTTTTATATCTTAGCCGCTGAAAATTACTATATGTTAGTTATCTAACGTAGGCCTAAAATGACGCAAATGTATTTCTTATATCAGAGCAAGCAGCAATTGTTGTGTCTTATGCATAGTACTGGAAATCATATGCGCTATTTGTATCTGGTAAAGGTATACCCCCATAATATTTATCACGAATTAATTTATTCTAAAAATACGTTATCATGCAAAAACTTACTCAGGTTTTAGTAAAATATCTTTTAGTTATATCAATTCTCATTCAGCTAACTCCAAATTTACTAGCTGAAGGTACCAAGCAATTTATGCCTAACGAGGGTGATAGACTTTGGTTAGAAATGAATGTTTTTACTGGAAAGGAATTTGGAACCTATGATGCCACTGAAAAGGAACGCATTTATATTTATATGAATGCTGGAGAAATACTTCATTTTGGTATGAAGTTACCAAGTGATTTTGCACTGACCAGCACTAATTATATCTCATTTCAGGTAAAAGATCCGGATGGGGATATTGAGTTTGATGAACAGCGAATGGTAGGAGTAGGTGAGACAGGATATATTAACGACCATATTGAGGCCACAGCAGGACCGAAGGGAATTTACATTAATAGTAATAAAGTAGAAAATGGGTATAATGCACTTTCATTTAAAGCTTTAAAGTCAGGTAATTATTGGATAGAATTTGAAACATGGGCAGGACGTATCTCGCAAAACGGAATGACCGGCACAAATTGGCCATGGGACAGAAGGGTTGCTTTAGAGTTTTTTGATGCAACCGTTACCGATGCAGATACTAATTTGATTACAAATCCTAGCGAACCAAATATTGCAGCAGGTAGGCTATGGTCAAAAGGTTGGTCATTTACTACAACTAGTTTTACTGAATATCCAGTTAAAGCTGATTTTTTTGTATTTACAGCGGATGAATTTGTTAATAGAGTGGAGTATGAAATGTTACCTTATTCTTTTAGCTTAGTTGCTAATTCATATGGCGTTCAGGATGATCCTGCTTTAGATTATGTAGAGAGGGCCCAGAGTCAAGATGGTGATTATACCAGTTCAAGCGATATATCAGAATATAGAATTTTTTTAAATGATCCGGATAGAATAGTATGGGAAAATACTAAACTTCCTCCACCTGAGGTTAAGGTTTGGTTTGAAGATGAATTAATATTTGATTACGATTATGATCGGGATCCATTGTATTTGGATATTGATGTTGATACAGTTGAACTAATAAAGAATGATACAGTAGCTTGTACAGAAAGTGATATTACTTTTTTTAAAATTGTATCGAATATTGATGGTTTTGCTGCTGTATTGCTTGATATTGATGGATCCGGTTATTCAACAGATGGATATGACAGAGCGCTTTATCTTGAAATGAAGAAAGGGTTGAATTATTTATTATGGAATTGTAAAAATGATAGTGGATATGTAGTTGAAGATGGCAATTTTACAGCATCGGCCACTTTTCTTGGTCGTGGGCCTGCTCACTTTCCTTTATACGATGTTGAAACCGTGGAACGGATTGCAAGTTCATCAATCCGCCCTTTTAATAAATTAGGGCCGACCATTTATTGGGATGACAGAAAACTAGGAGTATGGGGTGATGCTAGTCGCATAATAGAAGGGACTAAGGAGTTTCAATTAACGCCGAATAATCATATAAGTAGACTTTGGGAATTTGATTCCAGCCAGGAAAATAATCAACACAATGGTAATATGGCCACCTCCAATTCTTGGTATAATGCCATTGATCTGGGTCTTTCAAAAATAAATGTAAAAGTAACCACAAGTACTTCAAAATGTATTAATGGTGATGCTCCATACGTAGGTAATATTATTTTAAACACTATAATTAATACTAATTATACCTATACTAACTCCGATTTTGAAATTAAATTTTTTGATCCTAATGATGTAAGTCTAGATAGTATTGAAATACTATCATTGCCAGAGGATGGTGATTTGTATTTGAGCAATGTTTTAATTACTTCACCCGACACTTTTCGTTTAGCAGATATAAGCAATTTAGAGTACAGGCCTGATAATGATTTTAATGGGCGCGATCATTTTAAGTGGAAAGGAAACTCAAATTATTGGTCGGTTAATGAAGATACTGTATTTATGATTATAAATACACCACCTACAATAAGCGATATTGATGATCAAAAAATTTGTACCAACACCAATTCAGATTCTATAATATTTTATGTAAATGATGCTATTGGTGAAACAGATCCCGTTGATTTGAATATTGTACCATTTAGTAGCGATCCTTTAATAATTAAAAACACTGAGATTAATATCGTAACAGTGAATGATACTACTCGGAAAGTTACAGTTTCCCCACAAGCCAATACTTCAGGCTATGCAATTATTTATGTTAAAGTTGATGATGGGTATGATGAGGTTATTGAAGAATTTTCACTTTATATTGGTCCATCCATGGATATTATTGGCGACACTACGATATGTGTTGGTAACCCTCTTAAACTTACGGCTGTTGAATTTGGTTTAAATACACATTATGCCTGGCAGTTTGAAGGTTCTACTGTTGATACAACTCAAATATTAGAAATTGATCCCTTTACTGTTGATTCTGCTGGCATATATACCCTGACAGTTAGTAATGATGAGTGCTCCGCATCAAGAACGATTGGTGTTTCCCTGGCTCCATTAACAACGTTTACCGGTGATACAACATTATGTATTGGAGATGAGCTTTTTTTAAGTGCTAATGAAGCTCTGGCTGACACATTTATTTGGAAGAAAGGATCAATAATTGTGGACACAACAAAGTTCTTTGATATAGCTTATGTTGTTGATACTCTTGAAAGTTCGGATTATACTTTAAAGGTAGTTAAAGGTACATGTAACCATACCTCCGATCCTTTCTCAATTTCAGTAATTAACAGACCCGATACCAATTTAGTTATTAATGGGAGTACTGTTAATAGAGATTTTGATGGGACAGTTATGATTGAATCTTCAGAAAATGGTATGACCTATAATGCATACATAGGTGATTCGTTTATTGATAGTGAAGTTGGTGATGGTGGCAATATTACAATTCCAATTTCTGCTGATGAATTAGAAGTAGGTAATAATACAATAATTATAAAAGCACAAAATGATAATTGCGAAGTAAGTATGCATAACCGTGCAGATATTTTAGTTATTGTTGAATTTAACATTGATGCAATAAACGATCTTAACATTAATGAGAACGTAGATTATACAGGCGATTTGCCTACACTCAGTGGTGACACTCCAGTAGGGGATGTTGCTTATACTTTAGGAGGTGCTGATGCATCCGATTTTACAGTTGATGGACCAACTGGAGTGGTAAGTATGCTAGCACAAGATTATGAAAATCCTGCTGATGATAATACTGATAATGTTTATGAAATTACTTTAATAGCTACCGATGAAGATGGGAATTATGATGAGGAAGATTGGACAGTAACGATTGATGATGCAACTGAAGTTGCAAACCTTATAATTGGTGAAATTTCAAATGTTTCTATAGATGAAAATTCGGCTTATATTAGTATTACACCTGTATTAAGTGGCGATGCACCAATAGGAGGTATCACTTATGCCTTAGGCGGTACGGATGCAGATGATTTCACAATCAACACCGCAACCGGAGTAGTAAGTATGACTGCCCAAGACTATGAAGGTGCAGTAGATGCCAATAGCGATAATGTATATGAGTTAATTATAACTGCCACCGATGCCGATGGTAATGATGATACAGAAGATTGGACAGTAACGGTTGATGATGTTATAGAGGCTGCAAGCTTTACCATTAATGCCATAGCAGACGCAAATGCAAATGAAAATAGTGCCTACACCGGAGCAACACCTTCATTAAGCGGCGATACGCCCATTGGCAGTGTAAC
>JAQICC010000103.1 GCA_027858735.1 Salinivirgaceae bacterium | reverse complement strand
TTGGTTTTCACATTTTGAGTAGCCTGCCCCGATTATTTCGGGGAAACGAAAAGTATGAAAACCTTACAAGACCTCAGTCGATTGAGCAGATTTGCGCTAGCGAATCGCTCAATTTGGGTTTAAGTTATAATTTTATATATATGCAAGAATGTAGTTTTATTGCCGAAGCAATGTTCGTTTTTTTGTTTTAAAAACCAGCGGCCAATATTTCATGTAAAATTTGTTAAGCTAAGTACCGTTCAAATATTACACGAATGGGTTATTAAAAGTTGTGTAATCACAATTCCCTTTTGCTATATTAAAATCTTTAAACGGTTTATTTGCCTTTTTTTGTTTATCATTTCCTACACAACAAAACGAATCGGATATATGGCGCACAGCCGACCTGCTTTTTGGTGCAGGTATAAAACAAAATGAGATTATTATTGCAGTAGAGAATAGACTAAAAAAAAAAAAATTAACCTATAGCTTAATTATTTTAAACAAAATGTTATATTAATTCGTATAATCGTATATATTTGTGATTCGAAAATGTAAAAAAATGATATCAACACCAGATGGTAAGCGTGCCATCTATATTGATATTGATAACCAGGAAGAGATACTTAATTACATTAGACAAGACAAGCGTCATGCGAAGAAGTTCAAGTTTATAACAGATGTTATTTTATCAGGTCTTAAAAATACTGAAGTATATGATAAAGAAGAAATAAACAAAAAATGCAAAAATGTTACCGCTATGAAATTCTTTAAAGGTCAGGAAAATGATCGAATTTATTGCAAAGAGATAAAATCAGAAACAGGCACACATATTGTAGTTACATCAGTTTTACATGAACGTAAAAAATCACAAGGTTTATCATCTAAAGAAATAGCTATTATAGAAAAGATTGGAGGGTATGATTATGAAATTCAAGGATAAATATAAAGTTTCATCAGAGTTTGAAGATTTATTTGCTTTTGAATCAGAGCAGGAGGAATTAGAACATGAGGCTAAAATGTTAACGCAACAGGTTTTGAACGAGGTGGCAAGATGCTATTCTAATGGTCCTAAATTAAAACAGAAAGTATTAGCTGAAGTATTAGGCGTGTCAACAAGCTTTATTTCTCAATTATATTCTGGTGATAAGGTGCTAAGTTTTCCTTTTTTAGCTAAAATTCAGAAGAGATTTGGTTTAAATTTCAGTATTAAGGCTGAAATGTCAGAATCTGCTTATCAGGCATCATCGTATAATTTAGAGGCTCAAAACTACAATCCCCAATTGGAGGGTTTTTGGATGTGGAAAACACTTAATATTCCAGATTATTCAGCTGCCCCCTTAAATAAAATTGATGACAAAAAAGATAATTCAGTAGCATAATGAAAGCACATAAAGCGCCGCTTATTTTAGATAATTTTGCATTGCTAAATCATAGTTATAATTTTTTAGCACCACCAAAAAATAAGGTTAATATTCCCGAACTTACAAATAGCTATTTAATTGATATCGATTTTGCTTTAACCCAGCTTGCCGATAACATATTTCAGCTATTCACTAAAATTTCTGTAAATAGTATTGAAAAACCAAAGCCAGGTTATAAACTTTTTATTGAAGGTGTCTGCATTTTTTCATTCGATGAAAGTGAACCTCTAACAGGTGAGGAAAAGTCTCATTTATTAAATTATTATGGCTTGAATATTTGTATCAATAGTTTAAGAAATATTTTAGCTACTACAACGGCCAATGGCCCTTTGGGTAAATATACTTTACCGGCTATTGACGTTAATAAACTATTAGCTGATAAGCAGGCACGGTAGTATCAAAAAAAGAGCAATAAAATAGTGCACAGCTATTCATTTATGCTTTAGTTTCTGCACTCAAAAATATTCTAAAAACCCAGCCTTACTCTGGGTTTTGTTTTTTTATACCGCCACATAAATTAGTTTTATTTTTCTTCCATGCCACAAGGGCAGTCAGTAAAATAAGTTGGCTAACCCACAAGGTTAATCGGTGTTCGTCATCAATCGTCAGCATAAAGTCACGCCAAACCTTTGCAACGAATATTAATTTTCAAATTTATTTTATTCGCATGCATTGGTATTCAGTTCGGTAGCAGAACCTTCCGGTTACAATTAAATACCCGGCAATGGTTGCCGAAATGTTTCCCCATTTCGAAGGCAACGAAATCCCCGAATTTGGTAAAGAAAATTTGTGGTTTTTGTAATGAATTTTTTTTTTATATTAAATTCAAATCTAAAAGCTAGTGGAATGGTTTAGTTTACTGTATGTGTCAAATTCACGTCCGTTTTATTACAGCTAATAATGATTGATAAATTACTTTAGGGAGTGGCTTAGTTATCTTTTTAAAAAAATAGCAGGTCGCTTCAATATGGCTATACTCGCCCAAAACTATAGAAAATGCAGTCTGTGTGCACTTGATTTTATTAAATGTTAGTATTTTTTAATTTTATAACTTTACACAATGAATCAGTCCATTAACATAAAAGTAAATCAACCGGCTAATAGTGGCATTGGTGCCTCATTATCGTCATTGTTAACGGTAATATCCTCAGCCAAACAAGCTAATGCAGGGGATACTATAAATATTGATTTATCAACGGTTTCATTTGTACATCCTACCTTAATTCTGCCACTGACTTTATTAATAAAAGATTTGGAATCGAAAGGCTGTTCACTAAGTTTTAACTATAATGTAAACTCTGCTGGTTATTTTAATACGATAGCCTTTCCTGTGGGTTGGAATCCTAAAGAAAAAGAAAATTGGCAAGCTCTACTAGCGCAGTTCAATAACAAAACTTACATTCCTATATTAGCCATACCTTGCAATGCTGCCGATGAGAATTTTAGAGGTGTCACCTTAACTTTACTTGGAAATATAATAAAAACACAAATTGGTTTTTAAGGCCAGCTTTATACAGCTATTAGTTATATGCTTTCCGAAATATTTGATAATATTGTTGAACATGCCAGGATAGCAAATGGTTGGGTTATGATACAAAATTATAAGAATTTAAATTATCTTGATATTTGTATTGCAGATAGAGGTCAAGGTATTCTTAACTCTTATCTCCGCAATAATTGCGACAACATTCAAACGCACGAACAAGCAATTAATGAAGCAATAAATGGCTTAAGTACTAAAAATTATGAAGGCAATAGGGGCTTTGGTATCAGAACATCACGTCATATGCTTGTAAATGGTTTAGGGGGTAGCTACTTTATGTATTCGGGCAATGCATTTTACATTTGGAATAAAGAAATAGAACAAATTACTCCGTTAAACGTACAATATAATTGGGATGGCACCTTAGTTGTACTTAGAATTCCCAAAGTTGCTACTGAAAATTTTAATTTTTATAACTACATCGGTAACTAATTTTCATATATTTGAACCATGCAAATTATTATAAACATAAAAGATTACTATCCTTCAACAATTGCTACACGCAAGGCTATATCTATTTTAAATGATAATATTACCTTAAGTGCGGTTTAAAATTATGTTTTAAAT
>JAQICC010000048.1 GCA_027858735.1 Salinivirgaceae bacterium | reverse complement strand
ATCTAATTGTTTACTTTTGTTCATAATGTTCTATTTTTTGGTTTCATAAATAAATGTAATATTTACTATGGAACTTATCTCATTACAAACATAGGGGCTAAATATACGGCTTGTATTTTTTTTGAATTTAAAGGTTCAATTTACTTTTTATTTGAACATTATATATATCTAAGGCCTTTGCCAATTCATATTCATCTTTAAGCTTGAGGTGATTTTCGCGTAAAATTAATTTTATAGCTTTTTGTTGACTTTCTGAAAATTGAGGCATAACACGCGACTTTCTCAAATTAATTTTTATCATTTTGCCATTAACCTTTAGGTAGTATTGGTGATTGTCAGAAAATGTATCGCTCGATTTTAAAAAGGTAACTTTTCTATGGCAGTATAATGATACCTTTCCTATCGCTAATGCTTCAAGGTAAAGGCTTGTTTTTATAAGGCTTTGGTTGTCATCGTATTTAATAAATCGTTGCTTGTTTATTGAAAACTCCTGCACCGTAGTTTTAATTACGGTTCCTGTTTTAAAATCAGAGTTGCGCAACCAAATAAGCTCATCTTTCCAACAATTGTAGCGCAAATTGCAATTGGTTGCTGTAGTACCGTTCGTAAATACAATGCTGCCTTTTTCCCAATTACTTGTGAATTGCTCTTTTTTCGAAGGATGTTCATTAATAAACAATGTTGCCGTAACGGGCACCGATTTATTGCTTACTAAAGCTTTTGTAAAAGCATCAGAAAAACGGTCTTGTGCCGATACTATAGAGCTTGCAGTAATTAAAATAATAGCTGCTAATATTTTAAATGATTCCATATGTTTAACGTGTGTTTTAATGTGATAATCAAGTATTTATTTTGTTCGAGTTTCTATACAAATAATTGCCACCCTCGCTTGAGGGTTTCATGCATTATTTTATTTTAATAGTTTTCTCATAGCTAAAAGGCGTAATGTTATTTATTAAGCCATTAATTTCTACTTTGTAATTTGCACCCAGCTCTGGTTTTCTTATGTGAATTGTTTTTGGTTCCGAATCTATTTTTACACTCTCATTCCAATAAATATCGGGTGTTACCTTAGGCAAATTTGACTCAGATGAGATTTTGCTATTTGTGTTTGCCCTATGGTATTTATTTTTCAATGATATATTAGGATTGCAAAAGGCCCTATCATCTATCTGGTTTTTGTGCGTGTAAATTGCTATTACGCCATTATAGGTTAAGTTTCCGTGCATTAAAACCGAATTAAAGGTTTCAATTCGTTTTATATCTTTCGATGATAGATTTTCGATATAATTCATATTAAAACATGGAAGGCCATTTACGCAAATAAGAACATTTTCAAATATCACATCTTGATTTATTACCATACCAATTTCAACTTTATGGTTTACCACCCTAAATCTTATGGAGGGTAATATGTTGTCGCAAATGTCTTGAAAATTGCTTAATTCAATATAGTCTGACGGTTTTGTTATGTATGAAGGGGTTTGAAAAAAGTTATTTACAAAAGCATTATTTGGTTCATTGTTTTCTGAAATTTGAGAAGAATGGTAAACGCGTTGAACAATCTCTCGTTTCTGCAACTGGGTTATATACTCCATATTATCGGGTGTAATTCCAATATTTTTAGGATTAAACGCCGAAATATTAAGTAACTCTTTCTTGTCAACTAGCCATGTTATACTGTCTTTATGGCAATCGGCGTCGGTCATTTGTAAGTACAATTGTTTATTCATGAAAGTGGAGTCGAGCAAAAAGCAAAACTCACCTTTTGCATTTGTTTCAAAATGTTTAAAATGAACAGAGCTGTCAGGATAGGCCAAATACACAAGTTTAGAGCTGACCGGAACAGAATCGGGTAGGCGTAAAAGCTGACCTGATAAAATACTATATCCGTTTTCGATAGGTAAAGGTTCAATGTTGTTAGTTCTAAGATATGAATTAACCTGCTTTGTATGTTGCATAAAGTTTGAAGCCGAGCTAACTGAATTTAGGTTTGATAACTCCGTAACAGAAATTGAAAGTTGGGCAATTTTTAAATCTTTGGTAGGATTAAGTGCTATGCTAAAATCAGCATTATTTACCACCTCTATATTTAGCAACTTATTTTTATTCCAACTTAATTTAGCTTGAGCGGTATCAAATTTTGAAAGAGATTTTTCTATGCATATGGAGTCCCCAGCATCTTCATAAATTCGTTGAATTATAAGAGGAGTTGTATTTAATGCTTCAATCGGATAATTACGCATTTTATTGGTGTAAGCCAATAGATAATACTGCCCATTTTCAATGGTTTCAGGTATTTTATGTATGCCTGAAACGGTGTTGTTGTAAGCCGGTGAATTCCAATGTAAAATTGGAGTTTGATAGCAATCTATGAGCTTAAAATAAACAATGGTACTTACTTCAGTATTGTGTTCATTGCTTATATAAGCCGAGTATTTTAAGTCCGATCCGCTTAGTAAAATATTTCTGTTAACATGTACATAAACCTTTTCATGATTTAAATCTTGAGAAAATCCCGACTTAATGGTTATGAGCACTGTAATTAAGAAAACTAGGGGAATGTAAATTTTATTTGAAATCATTGTCAGATTGATATTTAGAATTTATCACTTTAGTTTATTAATTATTAACCGGTAAAGAATCTATAAATACAGTATCAACATAAAATTGATTGGGATACCAACCTTGCTTAATAACAGTATCGCTTAATGTTTTGCTCTGATATGAGCGGTAACCCAAAGATTCATATACATAAATTTGCAGGTATTTACGGTTAACCGACACGACATCAAATAGGCCTAATACGGGTTCGCTGGGATCGGTTTCGTTGTGCATATTCCCAATTATTTGATCAGGAATAGGATCAAATATTTGCCCCGATGCTCCAAGCTGTTTTGCTACATTGCTATAATAATTATGCACTTGCTCCGATGTGTGATACAAGTCAATAGGAATAAGCCATTCAATAAAGTTGTCCTCAGTATAATTTGAGAAGTTTCGGCATTCATTATCGGCAGGTAAAAAAAGCGCAGAAACGGTTAAATCACTCTGATCATATTCAATGTAAGGGAAAAGTTCACCCGTAACTGGAAAATCTACGTTACTAAATCCTTCGTAGATATCATAAAGTGTATCGTATCTAATTTCGTAAACTATGTCGTAATGAGGTTCATGTATAATATATTCGCCAACCCTACTTATCCATTTTTGTGAATGCACATAATAATCGGCGTTTACCCGGTAATAAACCGTTTCGGTTTTTGGTTGCTGCAATTTAAATTTAACAAAAATACCTTCTTGGTTTACGTTAATGTATTCTCCTGCCGAGTTTTTTACCAGCGATGTTTTTATATTGAAATCGAAAAATACATTGGCAAGTGGCAAGGTGTCATTCCAAAAAATAGGTTCCGATTTTATTACACTTCCATCGGCGAGAATTATGGTAGCTATATATTCATTTTCGGGACTAAAATCGGCACTCCCGTTAGGAAGCTTGTATACTCCATTCCCCGATTCTTTAAGCTGAATTAGTCTATTATTTTGATCTTCAATAGTAATAATTGCTCCTGCAATGCCTTCGGTTTGTTGTTGGGTATAAGGTGCAGCATAGGTCAGTTTAAACGTGTTTAGCTTGTCGATATTTGTTAATAAACCATTAAAAACCGGTATATGCTCATTGGCATTTAAATTTGTATTTAAATAGGGTTCCTGACAGCCGGTAGTAAATATTAAAAAGGTAAGGGCTATCATTACCATATACGTATTTATTTTAGCGTTGTGGTTCAACATAATAGTTTCTAAAATTTAAAAAATGAAGTTATATGTTACAGTAGGCATTGGCATACCAATAAGGTACATTTTATATAAGCTAAATGCCTGATAATTATTTTCTGCAGTAGGGGTGTCTTTTTGATAAAATATGGAATATGCATTTTTTCTACCATAAACATTAAGAATTGAGAAAGTCCAGCTTCCTTTCCAATTCTTTTTCTTTTTAAGGCTTTCATCAATACTCATCGAAATATCAAGACGATGGTAATCCGACAAACGGTATTTGTTTCTGTCGGAATAATAAACCAATTTACTATAGCCTAGGTTATAGGTATACTCAGGCAAAGTAACAGGTCGTCCGGTTGAATATGAGAATGTGGCACCAAAACGAATTCTTCGATTAATTTTATAGTTTCCGCTAATGTTAAAATCGTGAGGAATGTCGTATTGTGACGGATAGCGCTCATTTTTATTGATCATATCAACCAACCAATTTCCGTCGGTTTGTTTCCATGCTCGCGAATAAGTATATGAAAGCGTACCGGTTAAATCACCATTTTTCTTTTTAATTAAAAACTCAATTCCATAATTTGATCCCGTGGCATTCAGTAATTCCGTTTCAATGTGTTTGTTAAATTTTAGCTGAGCACCATTTCGGTATTCGGTTAAGTTTTGAAGTTTTTTCGCATATATTTCAACCGAGGCTTCAATGTTATTATCTTGAAAGTTTTGGTAATATCCTAATGCCATTTGATCGGCAATTATGGGTTTCAGGTAGGGGTCGGCAAGTTTCCATGTATCTTCAGGTGTTGTTATTGCGGTATAGGAAAGAAGGGAGAGGTATTGCTTATTTCTATTATAACTCAGCTTTATCGAGCTTTTTGCCGATATAAGATATTTTACCGAGGCTCGTGGCTCAAAACCGGAATAATTAATTATAGATTCGCCATGGCTATAAGATGTACTATCCACCATGTTTTCTTGCAGCATAGGAGCATCCTTGGTGTAACTATATATGGTTTTTGATCCTAAGTAAGAAAAATAAGTATACCGCAGTCCTACCGAGAACGAAAACAGAGGTCCAATCGTTATGTCATCGCCAAAAAAAGCAGACATTTCGTAACCACTTTCATTTTCAGAATTAAAAACTTCAGACTGTGAATAATCTACCGGAACTCTGTTTCCTGGGTTTATTGCATATTTAATGCCCTGTGCACCCATTTGAAAGTTTTGTGTCTTTATTCCTTTGTATTCAAAATTTATCTTTCCGGTAGTTGACTCAATCTCTGATACCGACGAATTTTTGAATAAAGCATCTTGTTTATCTTCATTTTCGATGGCATAATTACTATAAGCTCCAATTACTGTTGCTGAAAAATCGGGGTTGAAAATATGCGTCCACGATAAAGAATATAACTTATTGCCATATTTATATGAATAGTCAGAAGCATATTTAAAATAATCGTAACTATAATATCCAAAAACGTTAATAGGATTGTTTTTTAAATTTATAAACGCCGATCCTGTAAGGTCGTAAAACGAAGCTGAACTATTCTGAAGATTATAGTCGGGCATTTGTTTTAAAAGGAAATCGGAGTAGCTTGAACGAGCACCAATTTTAAATTTCACCAGTTTGTTCATAAGCGGAGTTTCAAGCAGTAGCCTGCTACTGTAAATACCTATTCCACCTTTAACTTTAAGTTCGCTTATGGATGGGTCGTCAATTTTAATATCCATAACTGAAGATACACGTTCGCCAAATTCGATGGGAATGTGCCCTTTGTATAACGATACTTTTGTAACCGCATCAGGATTAATAACCGATAGCAAACCCATAACATGCGAGGTATTGTAAATAGGACTGTTTTCAAGTAAAAATAGGTTTTGATCTTCACTGCCTCCCCTAACATTTATTCCCGATCCAAATTCGCTTGCCGATTTTACACCAGGCATTGATGCAAAACTTTTTATTATGTCGGGTTCACCAATTAATGAAGGTAATTGCCTAATGGTTCTTGCATTCATTTCAATTACACTCATTTGGTTTCTTGTTACATTCTTGTTTGTTCGCTCCGATGAAATAGTTACTTCGTTAATAGCATGCGATTCTTCAAACATTTCAATATTTAGCTTACCGGGACTTACTGCTTTAATATCAATAAAATAATCTTCGTAACCCATGCTTATTATCCTTAGCCGGTATAAGCCTGCCGGAATTTCTAAAACATAATTACCGGTATATCCTGCGGTGGCATAGAATTTTGTATTCTCAACAATTATTTTGCTGCCTACTAAAATATCGCCTGTAGCACCATCTTTTACTAATCCCTTAATTTTAACATTTTTATGTTTACCCGATTCACTGAGGTTTCCAATTACGGTATACTCTTTCAATAAATCGTGCTGATTATTCTGATTGGTCATTTTTCTTAAAATCAAGGCCACATCATCGCGAGGTATTACATATATATTATCGTCAATATTTAGGTAAATAAGTTGAGTGTTCTCAAAAACACGATTTAAAACAGTTAGTACCGGCACATTATTAAAGCTACCACTATATAGTGCCTCACTAAACCATTCCTGCTTATAGTATATGTTCAGATTGTATTCTGTTTTTAAAGCATCTAATATTTCTGTTATAGGAGTTTCCTTATATGTTTTTGAAATTTGTAATGAATCGATGGTTTGAGAAATTGCGGGCTTTGTAAACATGAAAAATAGCATAAATAGTATGCCAATAAACTGTTTCAAAGAATTAAGGTTGAGTAATGTTTTGGAGCCTATATATAGTGTCATGTTATTCGAAGTTTGTTATAATTTAAGTATTACAAAAGAATAGAATAACAAGCAAAAACAGTTTCAGGTATGATTCTATGTCGTTAAGTATTGTCTCTAAATTGTGTTTAACCGAAGGCGAATGTGGTAGGGAAAAAAATGTTGCAAGTGCAGTTTTTTGGCTCAATAAAGTATTTATTCTAACTCTCAAGTTGATTTTAGATATTAAAATTCCCCCATCGCCTTTCAGGCACTTTACCGATGTAAAATCAGCACTGGCTCCCAAGGGGAAGACTTACTTCGATTAGGCTTTACAACTAAATAATTTTATTTGATGGTCGAAATTTAGCTTTCCATAAAACTTTACAACAGAGACAGTGCTCCCTCTGGGGGCGCTGTCGAAAGACTGAGGGGGAATACTTGATCACAATTCCTTGAGTAAATAGCATTAGTCGTGGCGGGGATGGTGAAATTATATAAATTGAGTAATCCTAGAATATTAATTTTATTGAATATGATTGATTATTGAATTCATGTATTTTCAAATATAGCTACAATATCACCCTATAAAATACCTTATTTACAGTGCTTTTGTAAAAATGAGACATAGTTTAAAGAAAAATGAGACATAGCTTAAAATGTGATTCAAAACTAAAAGTGTTTGATTCAATAGTGACATTTCAAGATAGCTATTAACTCTATTTTTGGTTCAATAGATTTTTACAAAATAACAACTATGAATCAATTGAAAAAAGCATTATTTATTTTTATTGTTGGAGGTTTAGCTTCGTGCAATTCAACAACAGAAACAAATACTTCGCCAGTAAATAACTTAAGCGATAATTTGGCTACCAGTCAAACCATAAGCTTATATAATAATATGTCAACTCTGGCAAAGCAAAAAGTTTTGGTTGGACACCAAGATGCTTTGGCATATGGTATGGGTTGGAAAGATGAAAATTTTAGAACGGATATTAATGATGTATGCGGTGACCATCCCGCAATTTTTGGGTGGGACTTAGGTCACATTGGCGATAGCTCAAATATTGATAATGTATCGTTTGATAAAATGAAAGAGTGGTCGTTAAAAGCTTATGAAAAAGGCGGAATTAACACCTATGGATGGCATAGTCGACATTTTAATACTGAGGGGAGTAGTTGGGATACAACTTCTTGTGTTGCTGACATACTGCCTAATGGAGAAAAACATGAAGCATATCTTGTTAAGTTAAATAAGGTAGCTGATTTCTTTGCCGATTTAAAGAACGATAAAGGCGAGCTTATACCCGTTTTATTTCGTCCGTTTCATGAAATGAATGGAGGATGGTTCTGGTGGGGTGCAAAATCGTGCACAACCAATGAGTATAAAGCCCTTTGGAAATTCACAGTTGATTACCTGAGAAATGAAAGAAAGCTTCATAATATTATTTATATATACTCAACCGATTTTTTTAGTACAAAAGAAGAGTACTTAGCTTATTATCCGGGTGATGCATATGTAGATATTTTAGGTTACGATGATTATAAAGGCTTAAATGAAAAGGCGAATACGCACAATAGTATTAAAGTACTTGAGATATTAGCCGATTTGGCAAGTGAAAAAAATAAGCTTTATACCATATCAGAAACTGGGATTGAAACCATTCCGAACGAGATTTGGTTTACCGATGTGGTTTTGCCAATGATTAAAACGAATTCAAAGACAGCGGGCATATCGTATATTTTATTTTGGCGCAATGGTCGACCCGATCATTTCTATGTTCCTTATCCTGGACATAATAGTGTACCTAATTTTATTGATTTTGTAAATGACGATATGACGCTGTTTTTGTCTGAAATTAAAAATATATACAAAGAAGAATTTTAGTATGAGTCTATTTGGTAAGCATATAATAAAAATGCATAAGTTAATATTAGCTGCAATGATTTTTTTAATTGTGGCTATAATTGGCGAATTGTGGCTTACTAGTTTACAAATAAATTTTGAGTTTTTTAATAGTTTAGTAATAGTAAATACTCTCATGAGTAGCCCTAGTATTTATACTATGGCAGTAATTAAGTTTGGTAGTTTGTTAGTGGAATTTTTACCTTGGGATTTATTCCCAAGGTATTTTCCATTTCTTATTGTTGCAGGCTTAACGATTTCAATTCTATTTAAAAATATAATTCAACCAACATCGAAAAATAGTACTCACCACTTAATTATTCCTGTAAAATGAATAGCGTATTGGTGAATATAATATTAAGCTTAGTGCTGTCCAGTTTTTTTACTGGATGCTCTTGGAAATATAGTTCAAGCGTTAAGCCTAATGTAATAATTGTACTTACCGACGATCAAGGATGGGGTGATGTAGGTTATAATGGAAACCAAATAATAGAAACTCCGGCACTTGACTCTTTGGCAAAAGAAGCGGTTGTTTTTAATCGTTTTTATGTGTCGCCGGTATGTGCTCCAACAAGGGCTAGTATTTTAACAGGCAAGTATCATTTAGCAACGGGTACATCATGGCTTACTCACCGAAAAGAGGTAATGCGTGAGCGTGAAACTACCCTAGCTGAGGTTTTAAGCGAAAATGGATATGTAACAGCCTATTTTGGTAAGTGGCATAATGGACAACAGTACCCTCATGATCCTTTAGGTCAGGGGTTTGAAACGTTTTTTGGGTTTTGCGCAGGACACTGGAATAATTATTTCGATGCTAAATTAGAGAGTAATGGCATAAAGGTAGCAACTAAAGGATATATAACTGATGTAATAACTGATTCGGTAGTTCAATATATTCATAATAGCCCCCAGCCTTTTATGGCAATTGTAGCTTACAATACACCTCATACGCCTTATCAGGTTCCCGATAAATATTTTAATAAATATATTAAGAAGGGACTGGATGATAAAACGGCAGCTATTTATGGTATGTGCGAGAATATCGATGACAATGTATTGCGTATACAAAATGCACTAAAGGCAGAGCAAAAACACGATAACACCATATTTATTTATTTAAGCGATAACGGACCTAATTACGTAAGGTATAATGGTGGGTACAAAGGGCGCAAGGCTCAGGTTGATGAAGGTGGAGTTAGGGTGCCGTTTATTATAAACTATCCTGGTGGGAACATAAAATCAAGAGAAGTAAATGATGATTTTGCTGCTCATATCGATCTTTTTCCAACCATTTTAGATTTGTGTAAAATATCAAGTGACACTTTAACTTTTAATGGTAAAAGCTTTGCTGGTATTTTAATGGATAGTACTAAACATTTAGTTGACAGGAAATTCTATTCGCACCAGATATTCGATGAAAATAGCTTTGCAGGATCGGTTAGAACCAATGACTATTTACTGACACTTTATCCTCACGATACCGCATTATTTAATATCAAAACAGATCCTTTTCAAATGATGAATATTTTGAAAAGTGAAAATGCATTGGCCGATTCGCTTATTAATGATTTTAATAAATGGTTACCACAAGTAAAAAGTAAAGGTTTGATTCCGGAACCTATTCAAATAGGACACCGAATTGCTCCAATGACTGAACTTCCTGCACATGAAAGTGCGTTGGGAAACCATGTTGAATTTGCAGGAGGCATGGGTTGGGCAAACGATTGGGTGCTAAATTGGACAGACACCAGCGATTATATGCAGTGGCCAATTAATGTAGTGAATACGGGCCGGTATAATGTGAAATTACATTATGTAGGTAGTAAAAAAACTGTAGGCGACAATTTTAGCCTTTCCTGTCAAAACCACCAACTGAATTTTAAAATTGAAAATGCAATTAGTAAATCTATAGTAAAAAACCAAGATAGGGTGACACGCGATGAGGTTGATGAAGTTTCGTGGGGCAGCCAGACAATAGGCGAATTGAGCTTACAAGAGGGAGCATGTTTAATGAATTTGGTTTATCAAGATAATGAAGCCTCTGATATTGAGATTAAAGGAATAGAAATTTACCGAAGCAATTAAATGCACAGCAATACAAGAGATTTAAAATGACAATAAATATGAGTTTTACTGATCGATTAAAAAATTTAGAACAAGAACATGCCCAATTAATAGGGCGTGAAAACGAAAAAGGAACTGTTATTGAAAATGGTGTATATAGCCGTTATAAAAACCCGGTGGTAACAGCAAAGCATATTCCATTAACATGGCGCTATGATTTAAATGCTGAAACCAATCCGTTTTTAATGGAGCGTATTGGTTTTAATGCAGCGTTTAATGCGGGGGCGTTAAAGTTTAACGGAAAATATGTAGTAGCTGTTCGTGTTGAAGGCAACGATCGTAAATCGTTTTTTGCCATTGCTGAAAGTGCTAATGGCATCGATAATTTTGAATTTTGGGAGTATCCGATATTAATGAACGAAACTGAAAATCCGGATACTAATGTGTACGATATGCGCTTAGTACAACACGAAGATGGATGGATTTATGGTATTTTTTGTACTGAGCGAAAAGACCCTAAGGCATCAGAAGGGGATACTTCATCGGCAGTTGCAGCAGCAGGCATTGCTCGTACAAAAGACTTAAAATCGTGGGAACGTTTACCCGATTTAATTACTTATTCGGGGCAGCAAAGAAATGTGGTGTTGCACCCTGAATTTGTAAATGGCAGGTACGCACTTTATACACGTCCGCAAGACGGTTTTATTGATACCGGATCGGGCGGTGGAATTGGCTTTGGTTTTAGCAATAGCATGGAAAATGCTGAGGTTAAAGACGAAGTAATTCTTGATGAAAAACAGTACCATACCGTTTATGAAGTTAAAAATGGTTTAGGACCAGCACCTATAAAAACTCCTAAAGGTTGGTTGCATTTGGCGCATGGTGTTCGTAATACGGCAGCGGGTTTACGCTATGTTTTGTATGTATTCATGACTGACTTGAACGATTTAACTAAAATAATTCATAAACCTGCAGGGCATTTTATTGCTCCGAAATGCAGTGAACGAGTGGGCGACGTATCCAATGTGGTTTTCTCAAATGGCTGGATTAATGACGATGATGGTAGAGTATTGATTTATTATGCATCATCAGATACACGGTTACATGTAGCAGAATCAAGCACTGATCAGTTAATTGATTACTGTGAAAATTCTCCTGAAGACGGATTGAGAAGTATCACTTCAGTACAATCGATTTACGATTTAATAAATAAGAATAAAGAAAGCAACAAATAGAAATAGTCATTTAGGACTTTTTATAGCAATTAAAACTTAAATAAATAACAGATGAAAAAAACTTTACTGATTAAATTTTCCCGATTTCTTCTGCTTTTTCTATTTCCGGTAGCGCTTTATGCACAAACCGGAAGTGTTACAGGGACAGTAGTTGATGTTAGTGGTGATCCGTTAATAGGGGTTAACGTAATTGTTCAGGGAACTACCAATGGTTCTGTTACCAATTTGGATGGGAAGTACACAATTCCAAACCTAAATTTGGAAGTAGTTAACCTTGAGGTAAGCTTTATTGGCTACTTAAACGAAAAGTATTCCATTGATTTAAGCAAAACAGCAAATGCTATACTTGATGTGGTACTGTTAGAGGATATTAAAGAATTATCTGAGATAGTAGTTATTGGATACGGTACTCAAAAAAAATCGGATTTAACAAGTGCTGTAGCATCAGTTTCTGCCGAAGATTTGGAGCAGTCAAGAGCGGCGTCAATACAGGAAGCTTTGCAAGGGCGAGCCGCTGGCGTTCAGGTCTCCTCAAATAGTGGAGCTCCGGGTTCTGCTGTGAGTATTAAAATTAGAGGTATTACTTCAATTAATGGTACCGACCCTATTTGGATTGTTGATGGTGTTGGGGCTGATCCTAACTCAGTAAATGCATCTGATATTGAATCAATGGAAATTCTTAAGGATGCATCTTCAGCGGCAATTTACGGTGCAAATGCGGGTAGTGGTGTAATTTTAATTACTACTAAAAAAGGTAAGCCCGGCGATACCAAAGTAACATTTAACTCATATTGGGGTGTACAGCAAGCTGCTAACAAAGTAAATGTTACCAGCGGACCTCAATTTGCCAAAATGTATCACGAGTATCAAGTGTTGGCAAATGCACGCGCTAGTAATTATTTAACAACCCAACCCGATACCTTTCAAACCTATAATTATCAGGATATGATTTTTCAAAAAGCAATGATGAAAAATTACGATCTAGGTGTTTCAGGGGGTAATGAAAAGTCAACCTTTTACATGGGAGTTGGCTATTTATCGCAAGAAGGTATTTTAAAAAGTAGTGCGTACGAAAAGCTATCCATAAGAATTAATGGTGAACATGCTGCAAATAAATGGTTAAAAGTTGGCTTAAATACAAACTATTCGAATAAGATTTATACTGGTTTTCAGGAATGGGAGCTAAAAGATGAATATGCAAGTCCAATTTTAGCGGCTTTGGCTTATCATTCATGGGTGCCACCGTACGGCGAAAAAACAACCGATTCAAAATACGATGACGGTTGGTCGTTTACTCCACTTGGAAATACAGGTAACCCATTAGCAATGGTTAATTTAAAAAATCGTGAATCAAGAAGCCAAAATGGTAGTGCAACCTTTTATGGGAAAGTGACACCAATTGACGCAATTAGCTTTGAAAGTAGATTGACAGGAAATGTTGGGTTTGGCAATAGTATGGAATTTGCACCTATTTATTTTGTTACGCCTTCAAATAAAAACGACATCAGTTCAATTGCTAAAGGTACTGATATGTATAGTGGATGGCTTTTTCAAAATTTGCTAACATTTAATAAATCGTTTTTCGATGTGCATAATCTAAGTGCTCTGGCAGGTATGGAATCGGGATACAGTATAAGCGAATGGAGCAATGCAACTCGTTTGGATTTATATAACCAGGATCGTGAAATGTGGTATTATAATGGAGCCAGAAATGACACCGCTGTTTCGCAGATACCAGATGGTACAGCTAGTGAAGAAGCAGGGTACTCATATCTTGGTCGAGTAAGCTACGATTATATGGGAATGATTCTAGGGCAGTTTAATGTGCGTAAAGATTATTCTTCAAAATTTGGACCAAATAAACGTTCGGGTATATTCCCATCATTCTCTGCAGGATTTAAATTTACAGAGCTCGATATTGTTCGCAATACATTACCATTTATGAACTTTGGTAAAATTCGTTACGGATGGGGTATTGTAGGAAATAATTCCGTTTCACCCTATCAGTATTATTCTACAGTTGGGGGTACAGCAGTAAATAGTTATTCTTATAACAATATGCCTGTAACAAGCTCAGGATTAGCTCCCGATAAATTTGTGAATAGATCTATCCATTGGGAAGAGGTGCAAACCTCGAATTTAGGTCTTGATTTTGGCTTTCTGGATTATAAATTTTCGGTATCTATTGATTACTTCGAACGCCATAATAATGGCATGCTTATGACAGTGGAGTCGCCGTGGATGGCAGGTTGGAGAGTTACTGACGTATACCAGGAAACCGTTAGGAATGAAATTTCAGATCCTACTAAAAACATCGGTCAAATTAATAATAAAGGTATTGAACTTGCTTTAGGTTGGAAAGAAAAACGGGGTATGTTTAATTATGGTGCCAACTTGAACTTTACATACATTAATACTTACGTAGGTAAAATTGAACCCGATACTTTGTATCAAGGAACCACAAAGGGTATTGGTTCTAATTTAACCAGAACCATGAGCAACCAGCCCTTCGATATTTTTTATGGTTATGTAACCGATGGTTTATTCCGTTTGTCTGATAGTCCGAATGAAGAGGGCATATGTACCAATCAACCGTACACAGTGAATCCTGATGGCGAGATTGAATATGCTCAGCCAGGAGCAAGCCCTGGCGATTTTAAATTTAAAGATACCAATGGTGATGGCAAATTAGGTGATGATGATATGGTACCCTTAGGCAGTCCTCATCCTAAGTTTACGCTTGGTTTAAATTTATATACCGAAGTTACGCTTCCACAAAATCTTGGAATGGTTGATGTTAAAGCATTTTTTCAAGGAGCTTTCGGACATAAAATTTTTAATGCAACCAAGTTTTACTTATACAATACCGATGGTGGTTTTAACTGGGGTGAAGATTATTACAACGACCATTATACTGTTGAGCTTTATGATAGAAACGATGAATTGGTAACCCCATTAAATGATGGAGCAACCTATCCACGCATTGATCCTATTGGTTCAAATGAAAATTTCACCCGTTTATCAGATTTTTATATTGAAGATGGGTCATATGTGCGACTAAAGAATATTGAAATTGGATATACGCTTCCTGCAACAATTAGCAAAATGGCACATATTTCAAGAATTCGTGTGTATTTCGCAGCAAAAAATATGCTAACATTTACAAAATACTCAGGTCTCGATCCTGAGGTGGGTTCAACAAGAAATGCTCAAGGGTTCTCTGATCCGCGTAGTGCAGGAATTGACAAGGCAGCATATCCAACTGCTAAAATGTATAGTTGTGGGCTTAATGTTACTTTTTAATCACCTTAAATGAAAATAATGATGAACGCAAAAAAATATTCAATAGTAGCATTGGTTATACTGATGCTGGCTTCATGTACCGATGAAATGCTGACCTTAAAGCCACTCGGATCAGATACAACAGAAGCCTATTATGTCAATTTCGAAAATCTTGATGCAACTGCTACATCAGCATATGCTATGTTAGCAACACGCGATGTATACGATGTAACTTATTCATTGGGTTACCAGTGTGCAGCCGACGATGTAGAAATTGGTGGGGAAAATGTAAACGATTGGCCTCAGTATCAGCGCATCGATCGCTTAACCCATACAGCTACGGAATCTTCAATTCATCGCGCTTGGGCTTATCCTTATAAAGGTCTTCGTATGATAAACACTGTATTACCAAGAATTGATGATATAAAAGCATTGGAAGTTGAAAAAGCAAAATCGGCCGATGCTGCTGAAGCAATTGTAGAATTAATAGATTTACGTGCAGCCGAAATGCATTTTTTAAGTGCGTTTTATCATTTTACATTATTGCAGCTTTACGGTGGGGTACCCATTGTTAACTATTTAATGGATCCAGAACAGTTTGGTGTTCCAAGAAATTCTATTGCTGAAGTACTCCATTTTATTCAAGATGAGTTACGCTTGGCAATTCCATTACTTCTTGAAAAAAGCGAATTAGGTTCAAATGTTGGACGAGCAAGTAAAGGTGCAGCAAAAGCTTTAATGGCAAAAGTTTTATTATATGAATCATCATATGCCGAAAATTACAGCGATGATGCTCGTTTTAGCGGTTGTGTAGAAAAATATGATGAGGCTCTTCTCTATGCAGAAGAAGTAATTAATTCAGGTCAGTATGGTTTAGTTGGAATAGGTGAAGAGCGTTTTCCTTCTTGGAGAGCTCCTGTTGATGGTACAATTGGTGGCTACCGTTGGATTTTTACAGTTGATGGCGACAATTGCGATGAAGGCGTTTGGGAAGTACAAAATGTGAATGATGGTGAAGATTGGACTGCTAGTAGAGGCAACTACATAACTATTTATTCGACCATTCGCTTTTATATTGATGAAGATGGCAATGGTGGCAATACCGCAGGTGGTTGGAGCTTCAATTTACCTTCCCAATATCTGCTTGATGCTTTTGGAAATAACGATACGCGTGAAACCGATTTAAATTCTACTGTGGTTGATCCAGAATTAGACCCTCGTTTTCAAACAGCAATAGGTGTGCCTGGAGATACTGTATTAATAGCCGAATCTGGCGGCGGTTCATGGTATGAAATGGATTTTGTGAACTTGCCTACAAATACAATAGGACGAAAATTCGAATGTTCACCCGATGAATATTGGAATGTTAAATTGGCCGATCAAAACGGATCAATGAATATTCGCTTAATCCGTTATGCCGATGTTGTATTAATGGCTGCTGAAGCAGCTCTTAAAACTCAGGACAATGGCAAAGCTTTAGGCTATGTAAATCAAGTACGTACTCGTGCTCGTAATTCTGGCTATACTGGTTATCCAACCGATTTGCCTGCTGTTTCATTCGAAGATATTGTTCATGAACGCCGATTGGAACTATCTATGGAAACAAGCCGCTTTTTTGATTTAGTGCGTTGGGATTTGGCCGAGAAATTTATCAATGGAATAACACTAGCTTCAATGGGTGATGGTTTGGTAGTGAACTATGTGAAAGGCAAGCATGAGTTTTTTCCAATCCCGGCCGAAGAATTGCAAAAGGCCCCAGGTTTAGAACAATATGACGCATGGCGATAAGGCGATATAAATTAGGAGATTATAAACACAAATATTTAATTTTTTTATTAACTAAAATTCTTTACTAATGAGAAAACAAATCTTTACTTTACTTTTGGCTTTACTGGCTTTCGGGCTAGTTAATGCTCAAACAGTAATTCTTGATCCTGCCACTTATGATGGCGAGTTGGCTGATGGTATGGAAGTTGTCGAAATCGATGGCGTATCCTACCTTCAAGTAGTTATTAATGGTTGGAACTCAACAATTGATGTTCCGGAAGTAAGCGGTATTTTAGGAACACAAATTAATGGAATGGTTAAGTTCTCACAAGGGAGCTCAACAGTCGCTGATGGTTTAACATTAGCTGACATTTCATCAGTTGTTCAAATTATGGATACGGTAAATACAGTTCCTGCATCATGGGATGCAAGCGTAATGGTTCCTGCAAACACAGCTTTAGGTCAGAATCCTTCACTTGAAGGATGGCACCTAAGAAAGGCAGATATTACAGCAGAAATGGAACTTGTACATCAAATTCAATTCTTTGGACAAGAGACTGTAGCTTGGGGACCAACTGTTGGGGATACCATGTGGGTAGGCCGTTTAATGTCAGTTGATGCAAGTATTTTATTTGATCCTGCATCAGTTGATGTATCAACTTTACCTGACGGAATGGAAGTTGTTGAAGAAGGTGGCGAAAAACTGCTAAAAGTTAAATTGAATGGTTGGGAATCTAATCTTCCAATTACTGCATTTGAAGTGGGTAGTAACAACAAAATGACGTTTAAATTGAAGTACGATGTTGGCGAATCGGGTATTGATGCAGCAAATGCTCAAGCCTTAATAAATGCTACTGACGCAAATGGTAATTTATTTGGTGGTTCGCTTAATCCAGCACCAACCGATTTAACTGAAATTGAAGCAGATGCTAAGCCAGAAAGTATTGTTACTGGTTTACAAATTGCAGCTCAAGAAACTACAGGCGATTGGCCAGCTGTTGTTGATGCTTATGTTTATATAAGCAAAATTACTGTATTCTATGCTGAGGCTCAATTAGCTGAAGCCCCGAATACAACAGTAGTTGCATTTACAAGCGAAGAAATTGTTATTGATGGATTATATGATGATGCGTATGGTGAAGTAGCCAATGTTGTTAACCGTGTTGCTAATAACGAAACTGGTGAAGATTTATCAGAAACTGATACTTATGGTGAATGGTTAGCAGCTGGTGATCTTGATAATTTCTATATTTTTATTGAAGTAACTGATGACGATCCAATTGAATTGGGTGAAAGTACTTCGCCTTGGATGAATGATGGTGTTGAAATGTTTATGGACATTCAAAACCGTCGCTATGTTGGTTCTTCACGCATAAGCGGTGAGCAACATCAAATGCGCATTAATTATGGAACTGAAGGCCCAGCACATGGTGATGGTGGTGATGGTGTTACTTTAGGTATGGATGCATTTTTTGGAGATAGCGATACTACAAATATTGAATTTAAAATTATTTCAAGTTCAAGCGGTTATGTAATTGAGGCTCGTATACCTTGGGCTACTTGGTTCAGAACAAACTCGAATTCATCGCAAGATGCTTTAGATGCCATCTCTTTATCAGAAGGAATGAAAATTGCATTTGAGCTTTCCATACTTGATGCAAACGCTGTTGATGGTCGTCAATCAATATTGAATTGGGCGAACAATACAGATACCGATGTGGCTTACTTAACTAATGAGTATTGGGGAGAAGTTACACTTTCAGGTGGATGGCCAACAGCCATTGCTGAGAGAGCTGCAAGAAACGTGCTTCATGTTTATCCTAATCCTGCTTACAGTCAAATTAGCATTGATATGGATAATGCCGAGAACGTTCAGGTATTTAATGTTATCGGATCAAAAGTTATTGACAGAGCATTAAATGGATCGAAAACAATTAGTATTAGTGATTTACACGAAGGTGTATATATAATTAAAGTTACTGATAGCGATGGTAAAGCTGCCATTTCTAAATTTAACAAAAAATAATAGTTTCATAAGAATAGTGCAGGTTTTAGGCCTGCACTATTTTTTTATATCTTACTAATATTCAATTAGTATTTTTTTCATACCTTTTATTCATGAATAAAATTTTTCTTTTTGCTCTAAGTATTCAATTGGTTTTAATACTTATGGTTGGGTGTAAAACTCAAACCGACAATGTTGAATTTATATCCGTACAAAACGGAAAGTTTATAAAAAATGGCCAAGCCTATAATTATATAGGAGCAAATTATTGGTATGGCGCAAGCCTGGCAGCCGATACTGTTGGTGGAGACCGTGAAAGGTTAGCCAAAGAACTTGATTTTTTAAAAGAAAATGGAATTGACAACCTTCGTGTTTCAGTAGGAGCAGAAGGACCCGATAATCAACCTTTTAGGGTAACACCGGCTTTAGTTAAAGAACCGGGTGTATATAGTCCTAAACTATTGGAAGGACTTGATTATTTATTAAATGAATTGCAAAAACGCGATATGTGTGCAATTTTGTATTTAACAAACAATTGGGAATGGTCAGGAGGAATGGCTCAGTACCTTAATTGGAATGGATATGGCGAATTTGTTAATCCTAACTTAGAGCAATATTCGTGGGATGATTTTTATAATTATCAAAAGCAATTTTATAGCTGCGACACTTGCATTCAGCAAGTAAATCAATACATTGAATACATTGTTACCCGAACCAACACGGTAAACGGGCTAAAATATACGAATGACCCATCAATTATGGCTTGGGAACTTGCCAATGAACCTAGGCCAATGGCTGAAGATAATTTTGAACCCTTTACTAAATGGGTAAAAGAAACTTCAGAACTTATTAAAAGCCTTGATCAAAACCACTTAGTTACAACAGGTAATGAAGGTGAAAAAGGGTGTTCAGAATCTCTTGATCTTTTTGAAACCATTCATGCATTACCTTCCATTGATTATTTAACCTTTCATATTTGGATTAAAAACTGGAGTTGGTACAATCATGAACAAGCCGATTCAACCTTTCCTATAGCTTTGCAGCAGGTTCAGAAATACATTGATGACCATATGGCTGTGGCACAAAAATTAAATAAACCGCTTGTGCTCGAAGAGTTTGGCATAGCTCGCGACAATGAATTATTTGAAGTAGGTACGCCGGTTACTTACCGCGATAAATACTATGACTATGCCTTTGGCCAAATTTCGAAAAGTATTGAGGCCGGTAAAAATCTGGTAGGAGCTAATTTTTGGACCTTTGGCGGATTTACTCATCCTATAAGTGGACAAATTTATTGGAAAGCAGGAGATCCTTATTCTGGTGATCCACCGCAAGAGGAGCAGGGTTTGAATTCAGTTTATCCAGAAGATACATCGACAATTGACATAATTAGAAAATACAATAAACAATTTAATAGAATACCTTAAATTAGTATGGGTACAGATTTATTAAAACTAAGAACAGAATTAGAATCAGAGCTTCAAAATAATATTTTGGGTTATTGGAGAGCAAATACTATCGATGAAAAGCATGGTGGATTTATTGGAAGCATTAATCATAATAATGTTCCCAATGCTGAAGCTCCCAAAGGGGCAGTAATGAATGCACGAATTCTTTGGACTTTTGCTTCGGCCTACAGAATAAATCGCAATGAAGACGATTTAAAAATGGCACAAAGAGCCTATCAATATATTTTAGATCATTTTATTGATAAAACATACGGAGGTGTTTATTGGGAGCTTGATTTTATGGGAAATCCCTCAAACACACGCAATCAAATATATGGATTAGCATTCGTAATTTATGGAATGGTTGAATACTATAAGGCATGTGGAGATAAAAATGCACTTGCTTCTGCTGTTGATTTATTTTATTTGATTGAAAAGCATAGCTTCGATAAAGATAAAAATGGCTATTTTGAAGCGCTTACATGTGAGTGGAATAAAATGGATGATTATCGTTTAAGCGAAAAGGATGATAATGAAAGCAAAACCATGAATACCCATTTGCATATTCTTGAGGCCTATACGAATCTTTATAGAGAATGGGAAAATGATAAATTGAAGGGAGCGCTAAGTAATTTAATAAAGCTATTTACCGATAAGTTTATCAATCAAAATTACAATTTAATACTTTTTTTCGATGATGATTGGACTGCCAAGTCTGATATGATTTCCTACGGGCATGATATAGAATGTTCTTGGTTATTGCATGAAGCTGCAGAGGTTTTGGGTGATTCAGCGTTGACTAAAAAGGTTGCAAATATTGCCGTGAATATGGCACAGGCTGCCCTTAAAGGTATTGATGCTGATGGGGGTCTGATTTATGAAACATTTCCCTCAAAAAATCATACGGATACTGATAAGCATTGGTGGCCTCAGGCTGAGGCTATTGTAGGCTTTTATAATGCCTATCAACTCTCGGGCAACGAAACATATTTGCAAAATTCGCTGAATAGTTGGAGCTTCATAAAAAAATACATTGTTGATAAAGATAATGGTGAGTGGTATTGGAGTGTAAATAAGGATAGGGTTCCATATACTGAGAATGACAAAGCTGGGTTTTGGAAATGTCCTTATCATAATGGTCGGGCTTGCATGGAGTTAATTGAAAGGCTTAGTTAATTAATAAATTGATACTAAAACAGATTTGATATGATAAAAGGCCTTGCACTGGTGCTAATATTAACTGCTTTATATAGTGGAATTGTGGCACAAACATTTAATATTACTGATTTTGGCGCAATACCTAATGGTTTAACACTTAATACGAAATCAATTCAAAAAGCTATTGATTCCTGTACAGCAAACGGAGGTGGTACAGTATATATTCCTTCAGGTATTTTTATTTCAGGTACCTTGGAATTAAAATCAAATGTAAACCTATACCTTGAATCTGGGGCTGAACTAAAAGGTAGTCCTGATTTAGCTGATTATAAACCCTATAAGTCTCCAATTTTTGAAACCCCTTCTAATTATGGAATTATTTATGCCCATAAAGCTTACAATGTTTCAATAACTGGCCAAGGTGCAATAAATGGAAATGAGGAGGTTTTTTTTGAATGGGATAAAGCTAAATCTATTGAATGGGGTGGATGTCAATTTACTAGACAAAAAGACAGGTATAGGGCTGTTGACTCTGGAATTGGTGATGGCCCAGTTAAGCCAAAAGATAGACCTCGACAAATGGTGATTTTTTCTGATTGCAAAAATGTATTGGTACGTGATATTCAATTAATAAAATCTCCATTTTGGACATTGCATTTTGCCGACTGTGACGGTGTTAATGTATCAGGCGTTAAAATTTGGGCAAGTCTTTTTACGCCAAATAGCGATGGTATTGATATTACTTCCTGCAATAATGTAACTGTTTCAAATTGCGATATTAGAACTGGTGATGATGCCATAGTTATTACTGGATATGCACACCATTATGAACTACCGGGTTACGAAAATCTTATTCATAAATCTGAGAATTTCTGCATTACCAATTGTAATCTCCAATCTCGATCAAGTGGAATCCGGTTAGGCTTTATCGATCAAAACAGTATTAAAAATATACATATTAGTAATATTAATATTACAAATTCGAATAGGGGGATTGGTATTTTTGTACGAGGCAGTGGATCGGTTGAGAATGTTACTATTTCACAGGTAAATATTGAAACGCGTTTACATACCGGTGATTGGTGGGGTAATGGAGAACCGATTCATATATCAGCTGTGCGTGGTGAAGATAGCGTGAAATTGGGTCAGATTAAAAATGTAACTTTTAGAGACATTACGTGTACCGCCGAAAATGGTATTCTTTTATATGGGTCGGATGAAAGTATTATTGAAGATATACGTTTTGAAAACGTAAGATTTAAGCTTGTTAATAGCAAACTAAACGATGTAGCTGGCGGTAATATTGATTTGCGTGGTACGATGGGTGAACGACAATTGTTTGCATCAGACATTTCAGCGTTTTATGCTCAATATGTAAATGATTTGAAATTACATGATTGTGTAATTAGCTGGGCTGAGGTGAAAGAACCCTATTTTAGACATGGTATTCATGTGAAAGAATTTAATGGTCTGCAATTAACAGGTGTAAAAACAAGTGCCTCACCATCAAACAGATCACTTAAAGCTGTATTTATTGAAAACGGAAAAAACTTTACTACTGATTTAAATAAAAAAGGTGTGGAAAGTAGTAATGTAGCGATTGAATAAAATTCAGTTAATGATTAAGTTGCAATTCTCATTTGATATTGAAATTTTAAATAATAGAACTATGATAAAAAAAATAACACTTTTTGCAATGCTATTGGGTTCTTTGGGCCTATTTTCGCAAAAATATGATGGCTTGGCCTTAACACCCCCTATGGGTTGGAATAGTTGGAACCATTTTGCTTGCGATGTTAGCGAAGACATGATTCGTGAAATGGCAGATGCCATGGTGAAAACAGGAATGAAAGATGCCGGCTATGAGTACATAAATATTGACGATTGCTGGCATGGTAAACGTGATAGCCTTGGATTTATTCATCCCGACCCTGTGCGTTTTCCAAATGGCATGAAGGCTTTAGCCGATTATGTGCATAGCAAAGGTTTAAAACTAGGTATCTATTCCGATGCAGGTTGGCAAACTTGCGGAGGACATCCAGGTAGCAGAGGTTTTGAATACCAGGATGCTCAGCAATACGCAAAGTGGGGCATCGACTATTTAAAATACGATTGGTGTAATACCGATGGCTTAAAATCAGAAGGTGCATATTTAACTATGCGTCAGGCATTAAAAGCTGCCGGACGACCTATCGTTTTTAGTATTTGCGAATGGGGCGATACCGAACCATGGAAGTGGGCGCAAGACGTTGGCCATTTATGGAGAACTACAGGCGATATTTACAATTGTTTCGATTGTGTTTACGATCATGGCACATGGAATTCGTGGGGAGTACTGCAAATTCTTGATTTGCGAGACAACGATAGTCTTAGAAAAGTTGCGGGTCCAGGACATTGGAATGATCCTGATATGATGGAAATTGGCAATGGAATGACTTTAAGTGAAGATCGTTCGCATTTTAGCCTGTGGTGTATGTTAGCCGCTCCGCTAATTGCCGGAAACGATTTACGCCAGATGAGTAAAGAAACTACCGAAATATTAACCAATCCACATGCTGTTTCTGTAAATCAGGATTCGCTTGGCATACAAGCATATAAGCATGGTGTAATTGGAGGGGTTGATGTTTGGGTAAAACCGTTAGCCTCTAATGAATTTGCTGTTTGTTTTTTAAACAGAAGTATAAATGAAGCAACTATTGAATTCAATTGGAAAGATAATCCACTAGATGATACGTTTTCTGGTAAAAAAGCTGATTTTGGAAAGGATACTTTTGAGATTTTTAATGTTTGGGAAAATAAAACCCTTGGGAACACTAAAAAATCACTTAAAGCAACAATTCAGGGGCATGATGTTTTGTTCGTGAAGTTGAAAAAATAAAATGTGCATTGGTATTGTTAACATTTAAAAACCTGATAAAGTAAACATTACTAATGCCGTATTTACAAAACAATGTCGCTTAGTGTTTTGTATTCGGGGCGCGACTTTCAGTCGCACTCCGAATGCTAAATATGAAACTTAAGTCTTGACATGATAGTAACAGGCCATAACAAGAGTTAGGTTTTTGTTATTGTATAGCTTATCGGGTAGTTTACAAAATTACAAACGTTAAATTAATAAATTATGAGACATGCTTTTTTATCAAAGACATTGTTGTTGGCTATGTTTTTAGTAATGATAAACCAAACGATAAGTGCACAAACCCAAGAAAGCGATTATGCCCGAATTTATAAGGCCATGAATAAGGGGCGTAATGGGGAGGATATAAAAATTGGCGTATTAGGTGGATCAATTACAGAAGGCTATGCAGCTTCGTTAGATGCTAAAAGATGGAGCAATTTGATGGCCGATTGGTGGAAAACCAAATTTCCGGATAGTAAAGTAGAATTGATTAACGCAGGATGGGGAGGCACAGGGTCAGATATTGGTACACATAGAGCGTATGACGATTTACTTGTGCAACAACCTGATTTTATGGTTGTTGAGTTTTCGGTTAACGATGCTGAAGGTGCTTTGGCCACAAAAATGATGGAAGGATTGGTTCAGCAAGTACTACTGGCTGAAAACTATCCGGGGGTAATGATTTTAATGCTAAAGCAAGATAATGGTACCACGGCACAAGCCAGTCATAAACCAGTAGGTGAGCATTATGCAGTGCCTATGGTAAGTTTTGCCGATTTAATTGATGCAAAAGTGGCCGAAGATGGTGTTGAGCTAAGTTCTATTTTTGTTGATGGTCTTCATCCGAACGATGCAGGAATGGCCTATGTAGCAGGCTTTATTACAGATCAATTGGATAGCATTTATACAACTTTACCTGAAGAGGTAAATTTACCTGAGATTATCACCGAATTACCGGCACCAATAGTTACCGATATTTATTCAAATACATTTCAATTTTTTCCAAGCAATATAGTTCCATTGAGTAATCAAGGCTGGAATGCTGCTACGTCAGGTTGGAATACCAATGTTGAAGGCAGCCAAATTGACTTTAAATTAATGGGAAATGCTGTTTCGGTAATTTTCACACAAAATATTAATAATGATAGAGGGCGGGCTGAAGTTTGGGTTGATGAGGGTGAAAAAACCATTATTGATGCCTTTATGAATGAAGATTGGGGAACAAAATATGCTTTTGCATTGGTGCAAGAGGCATTGAGTGATGAGGAGCATATTTTGCACATTCGCTCAATTAGCGAAACAAGTACAAGTGGAAACTATGTGCATATTGAGCGAATAATGGTTGCCGGAAATGTGGGTTCAGCTGCTCCAATTGCAAAAACCAGCTCATATCAAAAAGGAGTAGTGGGGCTAGTTGTAAACCTTGATGGAACAGAAAGCTTCGACCCCGATGGCAACGATATTGGGGGATATGAATGGATCATAAAAGAGAAACCCGCAGGAAGTTCTATTACCATTAGTAAAGCGAATGAAAGTACAGCCAGTTTTGTACCCGATGTTGCAGGTGATTATATAATTGAATTAACTGTTTCGGCGGGAATAAATTCAAGTGTTCCGGCATTAAAAAAGGTGAGTATACGTGCAACAAATAGCAAACCCATTGCTGTGCCCGGAAACGATACTATTAGTGCACTAGGTAAGTATTTTAGATTTGATGGTACAAAAAGTTTTGATGATGATGGTGATGAAATTACCTATAAATGGGTTTTAGAATCGGCACCTGAAGGCAGTGAAACCAGTATTGCCGGCGATGATTCTGATAAGCCCCAATGTAAATTTGATATTAATGGTGATTATGTTGTTAGTTTGGTAGTGTTTGATAGTATTGATTTTAGCGATAAAAGTTTTATAACTGTTGAAGGTAGAGATGGTTATACCTCAATAAATCAAATTAATAAAAATTTGGAATGGGCTAATGTTTTTCCTAATCCGGTAAGCAGTAATTTAAATATTCAATACTTTTTACAACAGCCAGAAATTATAACGCTAAAATTATTTACTATCCAAGGGCAAAAAATTACTGAGGTAGTATATGATAAAAATACAATGGGTATTAATAAGCAAATGCTTAACCTTAATAGTTTAAACACCTTACCCGGTGTTTATTTAGTAACCTTATCGGGTGCTAAGTACATTAAAACAATTCGTACATCTTTAATTTAAAAAAACATGATACATAAATATTTAGTTTACCTAAGTGTATTGGTTTTGTTTTGGTCATGCACCGATCCGGTTGATGCAAAAACTGAAAATGAAATACTTTCGTTCAGTGTAGAAGGGCAAATTGCAGAAGCTGCAATTAATTCTGATCAAGCAACTGTTTTTGTAGAGGTGGAGGCGCAAACCGACCTAACAAAAGTAACGCCCGAAATTGGGCTTTCTGAGAATGCAAAGATCACACCGGCGTCGGGTGTCGAAACCAATTTTAGTAATGGGAAAGTGAACTATACTGTTACCTCGGAAAGTAACGAGGTGAAAAATTGGAATGTAAGCGTTGAAAAGGAGAAAAGTAGCGAGGCTAAAATGCTGACTTTTTATTTGAGTCGACAAGAAAGCGAAGCTATAATTACTGATAATTCAGTGTCAATTGAAGTTAAGTTAGGAACCAACCTTAGCAATTTAAAACCCGAGATTACAGTTTCGCCTAAGGCTACCATTTCACCAGCATCAGGTGATGAGGTTGATTTTTCAAACGGATTGGTCATTTATACAGTAACTGCAGAAAATGGTACGGAGCTGCTCTATAAAGTAAGCGTAAATACTCCGAAAATTTACGAAGCAAATATTCTAACATTTATTATTCCTAATCAAATTGAAGAAACTGTATTCGACGGGAGTACCCTATTAATTGAAGTACCTGTTGGATATGATTTAACCCATGTTACACCTGAAATTACCATAAGTGAAGGCACTACTGTATCACCACAATCAGGCGAGGTTGTGAATTTTGCAGAAACTGGTTATGTTGATTATTCGGTAACAACCGAAATTGACACCAAAAAGCATTATAGGGTTTATGTAACTGAAGAGGTGATTAAAGCCGATAACCCAAATATTCAATATATGGGAAGAGTTGATTTTACCAATCCTTTAAAACCTCGTCTATATGCACCGGGAACAACAATTAAAGTAAAATTTAAAGGAACTTATTGTCAAATATTAATCGATGATCAGGAATTGTGGGGGAATAGCCATAATTATTTAGAGATTGTGGTTGATGGCACCGAAGCCACTCGAATTCAAACGACAACTAAGAAGAACACCATTGATATTGTTAAAAATTTAACCGATGGTGAACACACCCTAACCATAACAAAAAACACCGAAGCCGGTATTGGATATATTGATTTTGTTGGATTCCGTTGCGATGAATTGTTAGTACCCGATGCCTTACCTGAAAGGAGAATTGAATTTATAGGCAACTCAATTACTTGTGGTTATGGGGTTGATGCCAGTGAGGTAGCCTGTGGAACAGGAGAATGGTATGATCAGCATAGTGCTTATTATGCTTATGGCCCAACAGTTGCTCGTATGCTAAATGCCCAGTGGATGCTATCTTCGGAATCGGGTATTGGTGTAGTACACAGCTGTTGCGATAAAACCAATGTAATGGCAGATATATATGAAACGGTTAATTTGGGTGTTTCAGGAAATGATTGGGACTTTACAAACTATCAGGCTGATGTTGTAACAATATGCCTAGGTCAGAATGATGGAATTCAGGATTCAGTTACATTTTGTAGTGCCTATGTTGAGTTTATTGGTACCGTACGCAGTAAATACGCAAATGCAAACATAGTTTGTTTAACCAGCCCTATGGCCGATGATAATTTGTTTAATTCTCAAAAAAATTATTTAACAGGCATTGTGAATAATGTAAATGATAATAAGGTTAGTAAACTATTTTTAACCCCAAATTTGAATAGGGGTTGTGATTATCATCCAAATATGCAAGAACATGAATTAACGGCTAATGAACTGGAAGCTTTTATAAGAGATTTAATGAATTGGTAAAATTAGTGTTAAAAATTTAATTTGTTAAGTAGTAATAGTTTTTCATATAGTTAGAGAAATGGGTTGCTGATTTTTTGCCGGCAACCCATTTACATTTAGACTTTTAAGCCCATAACCATTAAATCGTCCATTTGCTCATACCCATTTCGCCATTTATAAAAAGTATCATTAAGAATTTCTTTTTGTATGTTAAAGGGAAGGGTATAATTGGCAATCAGTAATTCCCTAAATCTTGATGAAGAAAATTTCTTTTGATTAGGCCCCCCAAATTGATCCATGTAACCGTCGGAGAATAGATAAAGACAATCTCCTTTTTTAAGTTGCATATTGTGCTGGGTGAAAGGTTTCTCTTTAAGGTAAATAGCTATAGGTTGACGGTCTGCTTTAAAATGAATTAATTTACCATTTCGTATTATATACAATGGGCTATGTGCTCCCGAGTATTGTAATTCATTTGTTTCCAAATTAATAATACATAAAGACATGTCCATTCCATCCATGGATTCACCAAGGGTAATTTTTTGTTTTAGAGCACTTTTTACTTTTTCTCGTAAACGGTTCAGAATCAAATCAGTAGAGTCGAATCTGCTCTTCGATACGATCTCGTTAAGAAACGATATACCAAGCATACTCATAAACGCTCCGGGAACACCATGTCCGGTGCAGTCAACAGCAGTAATAATCAAGTAGTTCTTAACTTTTCTGAACCAATAAAAATCACCACTAACAATATCTCGTGGTTTATAGTAAATAAAATGATCCGATAAGTTTTCTGCTAATATTGATTCATCGGGCAATATTGATTTTTGTATTCTTTCCGCATAATTAATGCTACCGCGAACCTCTTGGTTAATTTTAAGTAACTTTTGTTGCTGTTGCTCTATTTCATCGCGTTGGGCTATTATTTCTTCATTTTGTTGATGCAGATCTTCATTTTGAAGGAGCATTTCCTCTTTATTTTGTTCAAGGGCTGCTTTTTTTTCTGAGATATCCGTCTTCTGCAAAAGAATTAATGCATGAGCTTTCCTCTTTTGAATGTAGGCTCTGATTATTATACCGGCAATTAATACAAGTATAGCAATTCCGGCAAATAAAATATTTTTAAATAATCGCTGTTGTTTAATTTCCAAATCCTTTTTGGCCATTTGGTTTTTTTGTAATTCAATACGTTGTTCTTTCTTTTCTAATTCAAATTTCGATTCAATTTGACTAATTTTTATGCTGCTCTCAACATTGAAGATGCTATCGTTGGTTGTTTTAAATAATTTGTAATATTTAAGAGCTTTCTCAATGTTGCTTGTGTTTTCATAACACGCAGAGAGGCCTTTGCTGGCAACTTTAATATCAGTTTTAGAACCAATTTCTTGAGCAATTTCAATACCTTCCAGATAGCTGTTGATAGCTTTTTTATATTGTTTCATCGATTCGTAAGTCTCACCCAATGAAATAAGGTTTGTGGCTATAGAACCATTTTCAGCGAGACTTTTATAAAGAACTAAACTTGCTTTAAATGCGTGTATTGCATCTTCAGTTTTCTTTTGTTTTAAGTAAATTTGTCCTAAGGCATGAGAGCAATTAGCAATGCCACTTTTATTTGCCATTTCAGTATCTAATTTAATGGCTTTTTTATAATATTTAATGGCTTTTTCAAATTCATTTAATTGGGTATAAACACTTCCAATATTGCTGTAACTAGCAGAAATACCTTCCAGTTCGCCTAGTTCTTTATAAACCATTAAAGCCTTTTCATAATATTCAATTGCCCTGATTAAGTCACTTAGTTTTTTGTGAATATCTCCTACATTATTATAACAAAAAGCCATTCGGCTTTTGTCTTTAAGAGCAGTTTCTATTTCTAGAGATTTATGGTAGTGCGCTATGGCTTCGTTATAATTTCCTTTAATTTCAAATACATCACCAATGTATGACAAACACAACGAAAGCATACTTTCATCATTAATTATAGTTGCCATTTCTAAAGCCTTGTGGTAGTATTGAAGTGCCATTGGGAAATCACCTATTGTAGAATAAATGCTACCAATATTTAACCAGGTTCCACTAATGCTACTTGAATCACAAATCTCTATTTCTATGGCTAATGCCTTGTTAAAATATTCAATAGCTTTTTCGTAATTGCTCCAAACTTCATATATATTGCCTAAATTATTTAAACAATAGGCTACACCTTCTTGGTCATCTAATTCTTTAAATACAGTATTTGCCTTTTCGAAGTATTTGCTTGCATTTTCATAATCGCCCCAACTATCATAAACATTTCCAATCCAAATATAACATCTGGCAATACCGCTTTTATTTTCGCTTTCTGTTTCAAAGGCTAATGATTTTTGTAAATTTTCAATTGCTTTCTGATAATTACCGGCTTGTTCGTAAATAACTCCAATATTATAGTAACATTTGGTTACCCTATTTGTCATTTTGAGGTCATTATATACAGATAATGCTTTCTCGAAGTTAGCTATGCTTTCTTTATAGTTT
This sequence comes from Salinivirgaceae bacterium, assembly GCA_027858735.1. Taxonomy (GTDB): domain Bacteria; phylum Bacteroidota; class Bacteroidia; order Bacteroidales; family SZUA-534; genus GH45. The sequence continues at coordinate 6,799 of JAQICC010000048.1, read as the reverse complement.
ACTATTTCCTCATAAGCTAATGCCATATTGAAATAGCACGATGCTGTTTTGTTTTTATTATTAAGTTGCTGATATAATTGAAGGGAATTCTCATATTGAACTAAGGCCTCCTTAATCTTACTTTGATTTTGTAATACAGCTCCTTTTCTCAGATAGGCACTTGCTTTTCCATCAATATAATTAACACTGTCGGCAAGTAATAAAGCCTTTTCTGCATAGAATAACGCTTGCTCTGTATCCGATCTCCTATATAACCAAGCTAGTTCATTGTGAATATCAACCTGTGTTATGGCATTGGTAGTATTTTTTAAAAGCAACAAAAGGCTATCTGCTTCAAGGTTATCTTTAGCAGAAGAAATACCTAGAAATACGAAAAAAAAAATAAAATTAAGCCAAAGTTGTTTTATCATGATTTATTATAAGTAGGTAGATTTCACCTTTAGAATTACGAATTTTTTTGTTATAAGTTACCATTGTATATAATAACTCGTTTATTCATTTTAATTGGAAAGGCAATATAGTTAAAATTTAACTTTTTTGAATGTCATGTAAAGGCTATTCACAAACAAAATCTTTGCTGCCATTTTGATTTCGCTTATTGTGCTTAAAGTCAACCATTAGAAATGAAAGGTCTAAATAAGCTTTTATTTAGTAGGGGTCATATTTTATAGCATTTGAATCATATCTTATACTCCATAAATAACTAATTCTGTAATTTTAGGTTCTTAAAATTCACTATTAAGTTGGAGTGTAGAATGAAAAAATATTGGCTATTAGTATTCATCAGTTTTTTATTAGTATTCTCAGTTACTGCACAGAATAACAGAATTAGCATTAACAACCAGCCTATTTTTGCAAGTGGTTTAAATTTAGCATGGAACAATTTTGCACAAGATCTCAATAATTTTGAGGAAACAGTTTTTGTAAATGCCCTTGATGATATTTCAAAGGTCGGTGGTAACTGTATGCGCTGGTGGGTTCATGTAAATGGTACGCATAGTCCACAATTTACAAATGGAAAAGTTTCGGGAATTTCAAACGCTGAAATCGCAAATGTTAAAAAAGTTCTTGATTTGGCCGAAGAACGAAAAATGGTAGTTAGTTTGTGCTTGTGGTCATTTGATATGCTACAAGGAAATGAAGGAGTTAGTTATCAGCAAAATCGAAATCTTTTACAAGATACAGCATCTACTAATGCATACATTAATAACGCTTTAATACCCATGGTTACCTCATTAAAAGGGCATAAAGGAATAATGTGTTGGGAAATTTTTAATGAGCCGGAGGGCATGACAGCAGAATTTGGCTGGACCCCAAAAGAGGAGAGAACTCAGATGAAATATGTGCAACAGTTTATTAATTTAACAGCCGGTGCTATTCACAAAGAAGCCCCAAATGAAAAAGTCTCAAACGGTTCATGGAGCTTTAAAGCGGCTTCAGATGTTGACGGTTATAAAAATTATTATACCGATACCGAGCTTATATCAGCAGGAGGCGATTCGCTAGGTATACTTGATTTTTATATGGTGCATTATTACGATTGGGGTGGAGAGGAGTTGTCACCATTTCATCATCCGGCCTCTTATTGGCAGCTTGATAAACCTTTGGTAATTGGCGAGTTTTCTGCTAAAGGACCCATAAAAGACGTTGATACAAAACAGGCATACCAATATTTATTTAACAATGGTTATGCCGGCGCATTATCCTGGACCTGGACAAGCCACGATGGCCATGGTGGAATTGAAGATGCCAGGCCCGCAATGCTCATGCTTTCAACTCAATACCCCGATGTTGTAAAACTACATTGAGTTTATTATTCAATCCATTTAGAAAATAATAAAGTACGAACTTAGATATAACTATTAACCTATACTACCCTTAGTAATATGAAAAACCTAAATTTAATAAAGACTTTATTAAAACAGAATATCAAATTCTGTCCAAAATCAAATAAACCTGTAAAAGCATTAAGTAAATGGGTAGTTCCAATATTTGGTATTTTATCCGTAGTTTGGATAATTATGCGGGTTGTTCCTAAACCAAGCAGGGTTAGTTATCCATGTATGAAGGTGGCTATACCATTTGCATCTTCGCTAATACTTTATTTGAGTGGAATTTTCATTTCAATAGTTGCCATACGCAAGGCTAAATTAAAATGGGCTCAATCCAAGTATATTTATGCCGTGGTATTTTTTGCATTAAGTGCTGTGGCCATTAGTTTTTCAATTTCTCAAACAGAGCAATCTGTATTTGCGAACAATACTGAAATCTTAACTTTCGAAGATCCATTAGGACCCAATAGCCCAATTGGCGATGCCAAGGGAATTTTTCCTGGCCGTGTGGTGTGGGTTCATAATCCTAATGCTACAACTAAGAATTGTACTCCCGATAAATATGGAGATGGTTATTTTTTAGATAAAAATTGCGATCAAGTTGTGGTAGATGATATGTTAATTAAATCGTTGTTACAATTAACAGGTGCTGAAACAGAGAACGATGCATGGATTAAAATATTTGAATACTATAACATAAACCATCAAAAGGGTGAGGTTGGCTATCAGGCTGGAGAAAAAATTTTCATTAAAATTAATGCCGTTCATGCATGGAATACCAATAATGACCTTTCCATTGCTAATGATGATAATTATGGTAATGTTGACACTTCACCTCAAATAATATTGGCTCTATTGCGCCAATTAATTAATAAGGCTGGAGTTGCTCAAGAATCCATTTATATAGGAGACCCCTATACACAAATTTTCAAGCATTGTTATGAAAAATGGGCTGATGAATTTCCAAATATTCATTACATGTCACGATCAAATAATGATGTTCGCGATAAATTAAGCTCTACAAACGATAAAAAAATTGTGTATTCCGATAAGGGCACTGAATTAGATGAGGAATCTGATGGTTATTTCGATTGCATAATTAATGCCGATTACATATTAAACGTACCTGCAATAAAAGGACATCGCTGGGGCGGGGTAACGTTCTTTGCAAAGAATCATTTTGGATCGAATACAGCTGATGGAGCTTCCCATTTACATAAAGGATTGCACCGTATTGACTATGATGCACCTCTTCGCGACGGCTATAATCGTTATCGTGTTTTTGTTGATTTAATGGCGTATGAGCATTTGGGTGGAAAAACCTTGATGTACCTTGGCGATATGCTCTGGTCCACATCGTATGAGCATGATCCACCTGTAAAATTTATGTCGCAACCATTTAATAACGATTGGTCATCGTCAATATTACTGTCGCTCGATCCTGTGGCAATATCATCGGTGGCATTAGATATACTTCAAGCAGAATTTACAGAAGAAGATTTAAATGCAAACCCACCACGATATACCTATGTTCAATTCAGTGGTATTGATGATTATTTACATCAGGCAGCATCAAGCGATTGGTGGCCCGAAGGTATTATTTATGATCCTGAAGATGATGGCACTCCAATTGAAAGTCTTGGTGTTCATGAACATTGGAATAACGCTGCTGATAAACAATATTCAAGAAATTTAGGGACAGGTGAAGGTGTCGAATTGCTGTTTAGTACTGAAATTGAGACTACAGATGTAACTCAAAAGGATGCAAATTCTTTTGTTATAACGCCCACTATTGTTGATAATTTTATAAGTCTGCAAATGCCGCAAGAATTTATAGGAAAAGGTACCCTTAGAATTTACAGTATACTTGGCAATATAGAAAAAGAATATTCAGGTGCATTTGATCATCAGATTGATGTTAGTTGGCTTGAACCGGGAGCTCATATTGTTCAATATTGTTGTGGCGAGTTGAGTTTTAGTAGGTCAATTATTAAAAGATAGTATTTGCCAATTTATGTTTAGTTGGTTTTTTTGAAATTTGAAATAGAGATAACTTATTTAGTATTATTACGAATTTAGTGGAAAACTTATAAATAGTACATTTTTATCAATGGAATATAGTCGACAGTAGGCAGTTATCAGTCAGTAAATTGACTGTGGACTGATCCCGGATAACTATCGGGAGAGAACTGTTAAGCTTAAAATCTAAATATGTAGAGATTATAAAAACACCCATTAATTTGGTAGTAGAACCGCTTATTTAAATATGATATATATGAAATTGAAAATGATTTTAGGCTTACTAATCCTAATATTTGGAATGCAATTAAATGTTTTAGTCGGTCAGGAAAATAGTAATTATCATGCTTGGTGGGATGACCGTCATGCGGGAAATGAATATGAATCGAAAACGAAGGATATTATGCCCTTAATTAAGGTTGAGGGCAATAAATTTGTTGATTTACAAGGTAATATTATGCTTTTTAAAGGTGTTTCAATTTCTGATCCTGATAAAATTGAAAATCAAGGACAATGGAATAAAGAATATTTTGAAACCATAAATGAATGGGGCATTGAACTTATTCGCATACCTGTTCATCCGGTGGCGTGGCGTGAGCGTACCCCTGAAAAATATTTAGAATTAATTGATCAGTCTGTTGAATGGTGTACTGACCTTGGTATTTATATAATTATTGATTGGCATTCAATAGGGAATTTAAAATCAGAATTGTTTCAAGATCCTATGTATGCTACAACTTATAGTGAAACGAGTATGTTTTGGCGTACTATATCAAAACGTTATAGCGGACATAACACTATTGCATTTTATGAGCTGTTTAATGAACCATCTCTTTTTCGAGGACAATTGGGCTCTATTTCTTGGTCAGAATGGAAAGATATGATGGAAGAATTAATTGATTTGGTGCGTGCTTTTGATAAACAAACCATACCATTGGTAGCTGGGTTTGACTGGGCTTATGATTTAACACCCTTGCGTTTAGAACCCATAGGGCGTGAGGGTATTGGATACGTTACGCATCCCTATCCTAATAAATGCTCCCAACCATGGGAACCACAATGGGATCAGGCCTTTGGTTTTGCTACCGATAAATACCCTGTTATTGCAACTGAAATTGGTTTTGTTATGGGCGATTCTGGATTAAAAGCCAATGGCGATTATGGCAATCGTATTTTAAAATATCTAAATAATAGAGGTATTAGCTGGTTATGGTGGGTTTTTGATCCCCAATGGCATCCCAATATGATTGAATCGTGGGATACTTTTAAACCGACGGAATACGGACAATTTTGTAAAGATTCATATAAATAATAGGAAGGTAAAGAAGTATATTAATTTTTTAAAAGCATCTATATGCTTTTAAAAAAAAATCTTTAAATAGTGTTGAGTAAGTGCATGATTGTTAGTATAATATTAAGAATGTAGTGTATTGAGCACAACATTATATGATACAAATTTTATAGTCTTTGAATCATAATTGCAAGGCCGTTATATCTACCCTGTGTAATTTTACAATCATAAATTAGGAACTAAAAAAGATAAATAAAATGAAAACAATAAAACTGCTAGTTGCATCATTATTTATATTTACATCTTTAACAATTTCGGCACAAATGATAGTCGATTTTGAAACTCCTGAAACCACTCCAGTTTTTTCAGCTGAAGGCGAAACCAGCGTTGTTGATAATCCCGATGCGAATGGCATTAACTCGAGCGCAAAGGTTGGATATTATAAGAAAGTTGTGGGTGAATGGAAATATGTAACTATGGATTTTCCCGATACAATGCAAATTGCATATAACAATACCCTTACTTTTAAGCTTAGGACTAGCACGCAAGGTAGAATTTTTGCTAAATTTTGGATTGGTGATGAAATTCTGATTGAAAGTTGGGCACCAACCTACGATTTTCAGCCATTGGCAGATACTTGGACTGAATGTAAAATGGATTTAACTCCTGCGATGGGAAAGGCATTTACAAAACTCGAATTAGCAGCATGTGTAGATAATAATGATACAGAGGCTGATGTTTATTTTGACGATGTACTTTTAAGTAATCCAGATGTTGGAGATGGTACTCCAAAAGCAACATTTACAGTATCGAGCAATAAAGTATTTATTGGTGACGAAGTTACCTTTGATGCATCTGGTTCATTTGATTTTGATGGAGAAATAACGGACTATAGCTGGGATTTTGGTGATGGGTCTGTAGCAACTGGAGAAATAGTAAAGCATACATATACAAGTGATAGTATTTACAATGTTAATTTAACCCTTACCGATAATGATGCTAAAACTTCAACGGATAATAAATATATTTTTGTTTTAGATGAAAATGAGAAAATAAGCAAAGCAACATTTGTTAATACAGCACCGGCTATAAACGAAAAAATTGAAGCTGTTTTTCAAATAAACAAAAGCTATACAAATGTTTATAATCCCGATGAGGTAACTGTTGATGCAGAAATTCTCTACCCCGACGGGAGTATAATTATGCTACCCTGTTTTTATTATGTGAGCGTTAATCTTGAAAATACAACTTGGGTAAAAGATACCACTTATCAGTCGTGGATGCTTAGGTTTATATCGGAACAGCAAGGTACCCATTCGGTAAAACTTATTTTAAATGACGCAGATGGTAAAGTAACTTCAGATACCTATTTTGTTGAAGTTACAGATGGTGCTGCAAAAGGAATAATTAGAAATGATACCAAAAATAAGCAATATTACAGACATACAACCGGTGAACCATTTTACCCTTTAGGTATAAATATTGGTTGGAATAGCATTGCAAATTATACTGCCATAATTGATAACTTATCTGCCGCTAAGGCAAATACCTTTCGTTATTGGCATACGCCTTTTGCTCAGCAGGCATTAGAATGGAAACCAACAAGTTTTTACGACGGCCTTGGAGTTTATAGTCAAGAAGCTGCGGCAATGAGCGA
>JAQICC010000246.1 GCA_027858735.1 Salinivirgaceae bacterium | reverse complement strand
CGAGAGTTTGAGCTAAAAAGTTCAAATTCGAGGCGTGTGAAAAATTCAAACCGCAGTATACTAGTGTATTCGAGGATTTGGATTTTGAGCGACAACAGCCTGCCCCGATTATTTCGGGGAAACGAAAAGTATGAAAACCTTACAAGACCTCAGTCCATTGAGCAGATTTGCGATAGCGAATCGCTCAATTTGGGTATTAATCATAATTTAATAATATTGGAACCCAAACTCGATGATTTAACTCATTTTCCGATGAATTTTAAAATATTTTAGTAATTTTAGACCATTAAGACTTTTATGGGATAATAAAATTTAAAAAAAATCTTCAATAAATTCTGAATGGAAAAGAAAAGCATCAATAACTACAAGTTACAATTTTCAATAATAGGATTCTTATTAGGACTAATTTTAATAGCAGTTATCTATGCCAGTGCACTTAGCTCAAACGGTATCGTATTTACTTTCAAAAACATCTTAAAACTTCATACTGAAGGGTTTTATTTTTATATAATTGATTCCATTCCCTTTATAATAACATTAACTAGTTATATTGTAGGTTATTACACATACTTTATTGCCTCAAATTTAGCTAAACTTGAAAATGAGAAAGAACAATCATCAAGTGCTATGCTTGAATTTGCCGAAAATCTTTCTAAAGGCAGTTTAGAGACTGATTACAGCCCCGAAAAAACAAATACAATGGGCAAAATTCTTACCAATCTACGTAACAGCCTTAAACAAAACAAAACTGAAGATCGCCAAAGAAAGCAGGAAGATGAACAACGAAATTGGATAGCTGAAGGGTTAGCTAAATTTGGTGAAATATTAAGACATAATAACGATAATATAGAAGTGTTAAGTTATGAATTAGTAAGTAATTTATGCCGTTACATTGATGCCGTTCAAGGTGGCTTTTTTATAATAAATAATGAATATGAAGATGATAAATATTTCGAATTACTAGCACATTTTGCTTACGATAGAAAAAAATATAATAAAAAAAGACTTGAGCTATCTGAAGGACTCATAGGCCGGTCGGTTTTTGAAAAAAATATCATATACATTGACGAAGTACCTGACGATTATGTTGATATTACAAGTGGATTAGGTGAAGCTAATCCAAAAGTATTACTTATTGTACCTTTAATTGCTAACGAAATTGTTATAGGTGTAATTGAAATGACTGCTTTTGGATATTTTGAATCTCATAAAATTGAATTCGTTGAAAAAGTTGCAGAAAGTATAGCTACAACCTACTCTACCGTAAAAACAAATTTACGAACAGCAAATTTACTTAACGAATCGCAGCAAGCTGCCGAGCGTCTCACTCAACAAGAAGAAGAGATGCGACAGAATATGGAAGAGCTGCAAGCTACCCAAGAGGAAGCTAGTAAACAGGCTAAAGAATTTATAAGTTTCACGAACTCTGTGAACCATACTCTAATTAGGGCTGAATATGACATTAATGGAATTTTACTTTATGCGAACACCAAGTTTCTTAAAAAACTTGGTTATAGCAGCAATTCCGAAGTTGAAGGACATCATATTTCTATTTTTATTAGCGATAAAGACAAATCGTGGTTTAACGAAATATGGGATGAATTAGCCAAAGGTGGAAAACATTTTGAAGGCTACATGAAACATGTTACTAAAACGGGCAAAGACCTTTGGACAATGGCAACTTACACCTGTGTTAGAAACAACTTAATGGGCGTTGAAAAAATTCTTTTCCTCGCCATTGATACTACCGAACAAAAAGAACAAAGTCTTGACCTAGAAGGTCAAATTGGAGCTATTGATCAATCAAGCTTAAAAGTTGAATATGCCCCTAGTGGTAGAATGCTTGTATGCAACCAAAAATTTATTGACACCTTGGGATATAGCACCGAGGATCTTAAAGACTATAGTGTTTTCAGCTTTATGGGTGAAAACGAGCAAAGCGATTTTGAAGATATTTGGGATAAAGTTATCAATGGTGAACCATATCAAGGTCAATCAAAACAAGTTACCAGTAAAGGAAAATCAAAATGGTTTGATGTTACCTATACTGCTGCGCGAAATATGTACGGTGAAGTTTCTAAAATAATTTCAATAGCTCATGATATTACTGAGCAAAAAGAAATGGAGATACTTACCCAGCAACAAAACGAACTACTTAAAAAACAAGAAGAAGAGCTAAAAGCCAGTGAAGTAGATTTGCAAAATAAATTAGACAAAGCTAAAAAAGAGGTTAAACAGCAATTTCAAGAAATCGAAAAGGTTAAAATACGTAACGAAAAAACTCTTGAAGGAGCTCACGATGCTATAATCAGCATAAATCAAGAAGGAATAGTTGACTTTTTTAACCGTTCAGCCGAAAATTTATGGGGATATTCAAGAAAAGAAGTTATTGGGAAAAATGTAAAAATGCTTTTTAAGAAAGTGAAAGATGAAAAAGAGGATGAAATGATTTTTACCTTGACACATCCTGAAAAGCGTAAATTAATTGGTATTCGAAAAGAAAGCTTTATTGTAACTAAAGATGGAGAAGAAAAATCGATTTTATTAATGCTTGCTGGAGCAAAAGTTCAGAATGAATACACCTACACTGCATTTATCCAAAATATTGAAGTTGAATTATTCTAAAATAAAAACAATAATATATTATTAAGGCGGCTGCAATATAATTGCAGTCGCCTCGTTTTTTATAGGAACAATTCAACCCAATTATGAAATTATTCCTATTTATTATTCCATTTATTTTATGGCTTCTTGGTTGCACAGAAAGTGAAAGATACTCAAATAACCCAAAGGCACATTTAAGCTTTTCAACTGATACTGTTCAATTCGACACAGTATTTACTACAATAGGTACCATTACACATCAATTTAAATTTTACAATAGAAGCAACGAAGCTTTAAAAACGAACATTTCGTTAGCAGGTGGCTCAAACTCCTATTACCGTATTAACATAGATGGAGAATCGACCAGAAGTATCAATAACTATGAAATACTATCAAACGATAGTGTTTTTATTTTTGTTGAAGCAACCATTAATCCTCAGAACTCAAACATCCCCATGGTAATTACCGATTCTATTCTGTTCAATACCAATGGGAATCAACAAAATGTGAAGATTGTTGCCTTTGGGCAAGATGTACATTTATATAATGATTCTGTTATTAACTCTCAAACTTGGATTAATGATAAGCCATATTTAATATATCACTCAATTCTGGTTAATAAACATGAAACGCTAACTATTAAAGAAGGCGTACAAATTCATTTTCATAACGAATCTGGGATGATTATAGAAGGCAACCTAAATGTTCAGGGTACAGCCGAAAAAAGAGTTCTATTTCAGGGTGATCGACTGGATCAAGACTACAAATACAATCCCAGTCAATGGTATCTTATAAGCAGAAATGAGCGTAAAGAAATACCCGTAGGCGGATTATTTTTTATGCCAGGCAGTAAAAATAACGTAATTAATCATGCTATTATTAAAAATGGAGCAGTCGGAATTGATTTATTTGACACTATTCAATACGACTATCTTAAATTAACATTGTCCAATTCAGTAATTGAAAATATGAGCAATATTGGTA
>JAQICC010000245.1 GCA_027858735.1 Salinivirgaceae bacterium | reverse complement strand
TCTGCACTAAACTAAACGCATGAATTAATCAGGTTAGTATTCAAATTAACTAAAGGATTTTACCATGAAAGATTTTTATATTTATTCTGGCATTTTAATGTCAATTATTATTGTAGCTGTAATTGTTCTTAATTACATTTTTAGAAAATCTTTTTTAAAAACAATTGTACTTACTTTAGCTGTTGCTTGTGCTCTATTAGGAATAAGCAGCTATTACATTGCTATAACAGGCCTGCATATTTTCTTATACACAGCACCAATGATATTGGCAATTATTATTGGTCTTTTATTCTTAATCAAAAAACAAGTTAGCGATCCCGTCATGTCACTTAATGAAAAAATTGTTTCACATTTCTCTAAAGGAGATTTATCATTTGATTTTGGTACAGAACTAAAAAGTAAGAACAATGAATTTGGCGAAATAGCTCGCGCCTTAAGCTTAATGAAAGTTAATCTTACTACCCTAATTTCAGAAATTCAAGAAATATCAAATCAAGTTTCTTCATCATCTGAGGAACAAAAAAATAGTGCTAACCAATTATCTCAAGGTGCGTCAGAACAAGCTGCAGCAGCTGAAGAATTGTCAGCTTCAGTTGAAGAGATAACAGCAAATATTCATCAAAACTCTGATAACATTGATGCCACTTCAACTATTTATGGCAAAGTAAGCTCTGAAATTAATAAAGTAAATACTGCAACTATTAAAAATTCTGAGTCGGTAAAGGAAATTGCCGATAAAATTACTATAATTAATGATATTGCATTTCAAACTAATATTCTTGCTTTAAATGCGGCCGTTGAAGCAGCGCGTGCTGGCGAATATGGAAAAGGCTTTGCTGTAGTTGCATCCGAAGTCAGAAAATTAGCTGAACAGAGTAAACTTTCGGCGGATGAAATAAATAGCCTTGCTAAAAATAATGTAACCTTATCATCTAATTCTAAAATCATATTGGAAAAAATGATGCCCGAAATTAATAAAACCTCTGACTTGGTTAATGAGGTTGTTTCGGCTACAGTGGAGCAAAGATCAGGAGTTGATCAGATAAGTAATGCTACCGGGCAACTAAATACCATTGCCCAGCAAAATGCATCAACTGCTGAACAATTAGCTGCCAGCGCAGAGCTTCTTTCCGAGCAATCTAAAAAGCTACAAGACTTAAGCTTAGGATTTAAAATATAGAAATATTTGCATCAAAATAATTAGAGTTTGTCCAACTTCTTCCCCGAAATAATCGGGGCAGGCTGTTGTCGCTCAAAATCCAAATCCTCGAATACACTAGTATACTGTGGTTTGAATTTTTCACACACCTCGAATTTGAACTTTTTAGCTCAAACTCTCGACTTTATGGACAGGATCTAATTAGATGATTCAATTGGCCTAAAAAGTTGCATTCAGCTTCTAAAAATTCCATTGCAAATTCATCGTATTAAGTATTTTATTTCGTAGGAAATTAAGAGTTGTGAATATGTTGCATAGCTAGTAAAAGAATTCAACATGCTATTGAATAATTATTTTTTGAAATTATTTGGCTATATTTCTATTCTTAAAAGGGATAATATGTTTGCTAAATTATTGAAAACAGCGTGCAATAAAGGTGGAAAGTATATTTTTATGGATGCCATTAATGTCAAATACCGTATAAAAAAAAATCTAGTACTTCTTATTATAGTACTATGGACTATGCCTATTTATGCTTTTGAAAATATTCGCTTTTTAAACATTACACCTGAGAAAATACCAGAGCTGGCTTATGTATTAAGTATGCACAAAGACAATGATGGTTATGTATGGTTTGGAACCTATAACGGTTTAATAAAGTACGATGGAACTAGTTTTCGGATTTTTGACTATTCTGAAAAAGAAAGTTCAATTTCAAATAGCGTGGTGCATGCAATTGCTGAGGATAATGCTGGAAACCTTTGGATAGGAACTGAAAATGGATTGAATAAATTCAACAAATCGAGTCAGCTTTTTACAAATTACACAAAAAGAGGTAACGACAGCGGATCGCTCAGCAGTACTCATATACGTACTATTTATGTTGAAAACGACACCACACTTTGGCTTGGAATGAGAGGAGGTGGTTTGAGCAGGTTTAATACCATTACACAACAAGCCACTCATTTTAGGGCGAGCGCAGCATTACATGATCTTAAAAGCGATGACGTAAACTGTTTAAGTGTTTTAAACGATAGCATTTTTTATATAGGAACAGAAAATGGGGGCTTGCATATTTTTAATAAAAATACCCATGTTTTTAATCAAATCTCTGATTTCAAAGGAACCACCATTTCTTATGTTCATGTTGATACATACCAAAATTTATGGGTAGGTTTATGGGACGAAGGGTTCTTTTTTAAAGGCTTAAACGATACCGTATTTCGGAGGATGGATTTATTTGATGGAGACAAATGGACACCTAAAGACATTAAGGAAGATTCTGAAGGAAATATTTGGATTGGGGCTTTTGGAAAAGGTTTGATAAAGTATAATCCCATTAGCCATACAAAACAACAATTTTTGCCCATAGAACAATCAGATAAAAGTCTGGCAGATAATCGTATATGGTCGTTAATGATAGATGAATCGCAAAATATTTGGGTTGGTTCCTTTGGGAGTGGAGTAAGCTTTTATGATAAATACTCGAATAAATTTCCGTTTGTAAAAACGAATATTGAAAATCCTGATAATAATATAGGGTCCATTATTTCGGCTGCAGAAGGCCCCAACGGATTAATTTGGATGCTTACTGAAAATGGACTTTATCAATATAATTTAAATACCAAAGTGTTTAATCTTTGGTCTCCACCATATGGTTTTAAAGAATCAATAAGGAGATTGTATTTTGATAAGTCTGGTTTTTTATGGCTAGGCTGTTCCGGTAGTATGGTTCAAGTAAATATAACAACTCTCCAATACAGGGTATATGATGTGATCAAATTTGCACCCTCTCGAAAAGATTATATAGTAAACTACATTGAGCAAGATAACAAGGGAAATATTTGGTTCTCGGTTTATGAAGCTGGTTTATACAAGATACCCAGTAATCAAATTGGTATAAATAATAAAGCCCTTCTTGATTTAGAAACCTATGTTTATTATAAAGATTCTGTGGTGATACCCTCAAATATAATTTGGCAAATAAAATCAACTCCCAATGGCAACATTTGGATTACCACAAACTCTGGTTTTTGCAAACTTAACCAGCAACGTAATATTTTCGAATCATATAGTAATTTGGCTCACAGTAATTTGTATTCAATGCATCCGGGTATAATATGGCTTGGTGGATTAGGGTCTGGATTAGGAAAATTTGAAATAGCCACCAATAAACTTGAATACTATTCAAAAGTTAATGGCTTGAGCTCAGATATTGTGTTCAATGTTACCGGAGATTACGATGGAAATCTATGGTTAATTACCCAAAGTGGAATTTCAAAATTTAGTCCAATAACAAATACCTTTAAAAATTACGATGCTTCGGATGGTATTGAAGATGTAAGATTTAGTATGAATTCAGGCATTACTTTGTCAAACGGTAAATTTATGTATTATAGCAACTCGGGTTTTACTATATTTAATCCTGAAAAAATAAAAGATAATCTCAATACGCCAAAAGTAGTAATATCTGATATTAAGCTATATAATCGAAGCATCACTTATGAATACGCCGATTCGGCAAATAAAAAACTTACCAAACCATTATCTGAAATTAATAAAATAGAAATTGGCCATGAAGATAAAATGTTGACTATTAGCTTTAATGCTGTGTTTTATTCATCTCCTGATCAAATTGAATATGCATACCAACTACAAGGGTTTGATAAAGAATGGAATTATACTAACGCCATGCAACGCAATGCTACCTATACCAATTTATCAACGGGTAAATATTTATTTAAGGTAAAAGCATCAAACGCCGACGGTATTTGGAGTAGCAAAACTACAAACCTTGAAATTGAAGTGGTACCGCCATATTGGAAACAATGGTATTTTAAATTAATAGTTCTATTGGTACTTGCATTTGTATTAATTGCCTTTGTACGAACTCAATATGCCAAAATAAAAAAACGATATGCTTTCGAGGAAGTTAAAAAGGAAAGGGAAATAATTAGATTGCGAATTGATAAACTCGACAATGAACTTGAGCAAAAAAATAATGAACTTATATCTAAAACATTGGTGCTGTTGCACAAAAATGAAAAAATAAAAGAGCTTAAAAATCAAGTAAATATTGTTCTTGACAAAGTGTCAAAAGCTTCGCAACCTAAGGTGTATTCATTGTTAAGATTTATCCAGGTTGAATTCAAAAATGATCAGTATTGGGATCAATTTGAGCATCATTTTAATTTAACACACAACAATTTTATCGATCGTTTTAAAGAAAAATATCCAAATATTAACCACAAAGACCTAAAGGTTTGTGCCTATGTTCGAATGGATTTATCGAATCAGGAAATTGCAAACCTTTTAAGCGTTACACTTCGAGGAGTAGAGGCAAGCCGTCATAGAATTAGAAAAAAGATAAGGCTTGATCGGTCCATTGCTTTAAACGATTTTATTAGAAATTTCTAAATTATAGGATTAAGGCCTAAATATTTTACAGTAGGGATGCTAACATTCCATATTATTTGTTTTTATTCTTTTGCACTCCTCTTATGGGTTTTGCTTTCATGGGATCGCTTGGCCATTCATGTTTAGGGTATTTGCGTTGCAATTCACTTTTCACCTCGAAATATAAAGTTTGCCAAAAACTGGGCAAATCGCTGGTAACCTGCACTGGCTTATATCCTGGTGAAAGTAAATGCATTATAACTTTTGTTTTTCCTTCATTAATGGTTGGCGTTTGCTGCAATCCAAATACTTCTTGTAAACGAACTGCTAAAATGGGAGTATCACCATTTTTTGAATAGAGTAATTTAATTTTCGAACCACTGGGCACAGCAATTCTCTCGGGCGCCAGTTTGTTTAATAGTTGTTGCTTATCATAGTCAAGCTGATGAATTAATACTTCCTTTAAATCTATTTTCTTTAAATCTTCAGGTTTTTTAATGCCGGTAAGGTAAGGGGCAAGCCATTTTTTATTTTGTGCCAATAGTATGTGAGTTGAAACATCGGGCCATCCCTCATTAGGGCGCCATATTTTTATCGATAACACTCTATTTTGCCAATCTTCAACCGCTCTATCGAAATTTAATAGTTGTTTGCCTTCTTTTGCAATGGCTTTTGTAATGGCATCAATTTTTTGTTCTTCATTAACTTCCTCAATGGGTTTCGATTGCAGTATTATATTACCAATGCATTTGTTTTGAGTAGCTATAAAGCCCCCTTGTCTTGTATTCCATTCAATGACTGTTTTATCTTTTACCAGAGGTGTCAAATCAGTTGGATTTAAAGGAGAGGCAAGAAATATTTTGCTAACAGCGTCACGTGCAATAACGTGCCCTACAGCCAGCCAGGCTTCATGTGCCAGATCATCTTTATGACCTACAGTAGCGATATTGCCATTGGCAAGCATAAATTGCGCATTATTTCCCGGTCTTGAATGGGCAATGCGATCGGGGTAGGCATAAACCAATATTAAACCTGTTTCATAAGGATCGACAATACTGTTTTCTGCCTTAATATTTAAAAGTTTGCGGTATTGCTGTGAAACTTTCTCTATTATTCCCAGGTTTTTATTTTTTATAGCACCATCGCGAAAACGACGAAGAGCCTCTATTCTAAGATTAATATCGATACCTGCTGTTTTGTCAAGCGGATCGCGTTCCTCCAATATTGCTGCTACATCACAAGCCAAAGCAGCCAATCCTTCTTGTTGAGCCATAACCAGCATATGCGCTATTCTTGGATGGCACGGAAGTTTATGTATTTCTCGACCTTGTGCTGTAATAACTCCATCTTCAATGGCCTCTAATTGCTCCAACAATTCGGTGGCTTCCTCAACGGCAACTTGTGGAGGAGGAGTAAGCCACGTTAATGAATTAATATCAGAATTTCCCCAAATTGCCATTTCAAGTACCAATGAGGTTAAATCCGCCTCAAGTATTTCAGGCCTTCGGTGTTTTACAAGTCTGTTTTGTGTAGCTTTTGACCACATTCGATAGCACACACCAGGACCTAAACGACCGGCTCTACCAGCTCTTTGGTCGGCAGTATCAAGCGTAAGCTCATGGGTTTCGAGTTTTGACAGTCCGGTTCCCGGATTGTATGACATGTTTCTGCTGTAACCACTATCAATAACAATTTTTATTCCTTCAATAGTTAAACTGGTTTCAGCAATTGAAGTGGCTAACACCACTTTTCGTTTCCCATCTTTGTGGGGCATTATTGCAGCAAATTGCTTTGAGGGTGGTAGTTGTCCGTATAAAGGATATACTATGGCCTCATGTCCTTGCATTTTTAAAATAGTCTCACAGTTTTTAATCTCTCTTTCACCGGGCAAAAAAGCTAAAATATCCCCTTGTTCCTCCTTTAAGGCTTTGCTAATAACTTTTGCAGTTAGTTCGGGTAACATCATAAAATCTTGACTATCGGTATATTTTATTTCAACCGGATATTGTCTGCCTTCGCTCACCACTGAATTTGCATTCAGAATGGAAGTTAGTTGAGGCATATCCAATGTTGCCGACATTATTAGAATGCGTAAATCGTTTCGCAATATTTGCTGCGACTCTCTGCATAGTGCTAAGGCCACATCGGCATGCAAACTGCGTTCATGAAATTCGTCGAAAATAACCAAACCAACACCTTCAAGTCCATTGTTATTTTGCAACATTCGGGTTAAAATACCTTCGGTTACCACTTCAATTTGGGTATTTGTTCCAATTTTGCTCTCAAAGCGAATTCTATAGCCAATCCGTTCGCCTAGCTTTTCGTTTAATAGTTCAGCTTGGCGTATTGCAATGGTTTTGGTGGCCAAGCGACGAGGCTCAAGCATAATAATTTTTTTACCATTTAGCCAAACTTCATCCATTAAAGCAAGGGGCAATAAGGTGCTTTTTCCGGCACCTGGTGGTGCATGAACTATAAGTGTATTGTTGGTTGCGAGTTGTTGTTTTACCTCATTAATACTTTTTGTAATGGGTAAGTCTATTTTAAAAGGATCGAAGCTCAATATTCTAAATTTTTAGAACTGCAAAAGTAGTGTTTTATGATGTTTTTAAAAGATAATTAATTCATATTTGGTAAGTTTCCTTAGTTTTACAAAGCATCATTTTAAAATAAAACAATGAAACCATACAAGGAAATAGCTCAAATATTATCACAAAAAGACCCGATACTTAAAAAGGTAATAGAGTCTGTTGAAAATGAAATAAAACCCACACCAAGTGTTGATGTCTATTTTTCTTTGCTTAATTCAATAGCTTCGCAACAACTGTCGGTTAAAGTTGTCGATGTAATTTGGAAGCGATTTACGGATTTGTTCCCTGATGAATATCCAAGTGCGGAGCAAGTATTAAGTTTTGAGGATCAAAAACTAAGAAGCGTAGGTTTTTCAAATTCGAAAGTAAAGTATATAAAAAATGTGGCTGAATTTGCATTAGAGCACGATATTTCGTTTGAATTTCTGAATGAAATGACTGATGACGAAATTATTGAGTACCTAATGCAAATAAAAGGAGTAGGGAAGTGGACAGTTCAAATGATTCTAATGTTTCCAATGGATAGACCCAATGTTTTTCCGATTGATGATTTGGGTATACAAACCAATATGAAAACCTGGTATTCTATTAATTTTGAAAAAAAAGAACTTCGCAAAAAGCTATTTGAAATTGCTAAAGTTTGGAGTCCTTACCAAACACTTGCTTCCAAGTATTTGTGGAAATCTATAATTAGATGATATTGAACTTGTTATAAAAAAAGAAGGCTCTAGTTTAAAATAGCGATGTTAATTGTTACTTTATATTTGTTTCGTCGCAAACAAACTTTATTTAATTTATTGAATATTAATCGTGCGACGATTATATCCCAATTCAATTTTACCGGGGTTAAAACCCTCGGCTATTGATACCTGCCTCGCCGGCAGGCAGGTTAAAGGTTTACCAAATTTATCAACGCAAAACTAAACTACAGCCAAAAAGAACCCTATAACTAATAATTGATTTGAGGTTTTTTTTTATAAGGTAATTTGCCGAGTATATTAGATATATATAAAGTTGAATTTTACTTTCTGAAATTAAATAATTGGTATTAAAATTTTTAATTGAAATGAATTATTGGTTAATTTACTGTTCAAGTTAGGGTTTATGGAATTAAAATTTCTCAATTGCGTAATTGTACTAAGTCTAGTAGTTTGGTAAAAATTTTATACATAAGAAAGATTTTTTTTAGCGTTATTTTAATCTCGATATCATTACTAACTTACGGACAGAAATGTAAAAACTACCATAAACGCAAATGCTTTTCTTATGGAGTTCCTTTCAGTTATAGTTCTCAATCACAAGATTTTAAATTAAGTTCAAATCAAACACTTGAATTTGATATAATGGTAATGGCAGGTTATGAATATAGTTTTTCTTTTGCCTTCGATGATTTGTTGGGGGAAGTCGTGTTCCAAATAACAAACTCTTCAAAAAGTGTAATATATTATAGCAGCTTGCAACAAACCTATGATGTTTATGATAAACAATTTGCGGTTGATGAATCAAAAATGTTAAAGGTAATAATATTAGTTCCTAATACAGATATTAGAAATGTGAAGTATGGGCCACCAAGGTGTGCTGGATTGTTGATTGAATTTAATAAACAACCCCATTTAGGTTTTTAAACAAGAATAAATTAAATTAAAGTATAGCATCACCGAAATAAGTGATTAACATGGTATAAAAGAGTTTAAGATTTAGAATAATGAGAAAACTAGCCTACCTGATACTTTTACTTGTTTGGAGTAATTGCCTAATGATTGCTCAAAATTGTGATGATTATCATCTTAAAAAGTGCGCTACAGAAAACAAAGAATTTAAGCTGAGTAATCAATCAAGGAGCGGGCTCTTTAAGAAAGGGCATAGCTCAACATTCAGTTTTTTAGCTATGAAAGGATATGAATACAATATACAACTTTGTTGTGACGACAACCTTGAAGATATAATTCTTACGGTTTCACATAGCGATGATGATCATATTTTTTCCTTAGATCATGGTGAAAAGTTTGTTAATCTGGTTGCAAAAATGAAAACGGAGTTAACGGTAAAAGTCGATGTGCCGAAAGCTGACATTAATATTGAAAGTGTGCCATACAAGGATTTATATGGTTGTGTAGGAATTCGAATAGAATATGCCAGATATGAAGAATAGAAAAGCAAATTGATGGAGACCTTATTAGAGCATATTTTGACAAGTGCTTATAAAGACGAAATGATATCATTTATGAATGATCATCCGGAGTGTTTTGAGGAAGCAATTAATTTAGCTATTGCCGATAAACAGCCTTATTCATGGCGGTCTGCATGGCTGCTATGGAGTTGTATGAAGAAAAATGACCTACGTATTCAAGGACATATTAGCAAAATAATTAAGAGTTTAATGCAGAAGGATGACGGCCATCAGCGGGAATTATTAAAAATTCTCATGCAAATGGATTTAGATGAAGATCAAGAAGGTTATTTATTTGATATCTGTGTAACTGTTTGGGAAAAGATAAATAAAAAACCTTCGGTTAGATTTTTTGCTTTAAAGTTTATTATTCTCTTGGCTAAGAAACATCCTGATTTATCGAATGAAGTTGTATTTCTTACTCAGAATCACTATTTGGATTTATTGTCGCCAGATATAAAAAGATCGATAATAAAAATGACTAAAGAGTTTACCTCATGAAATTCTTATAGGCTTAAATTGGTATTATAATTAGACAAGTTTTTTTAGGTCAAAAAAAAATAGGGATCATCTATAGCATTATTGTCAAATGCAATTAAGCGGCTCATTGTAATAGCATTTCCAATCAGATATCTATCTTTGCGGCGAGAATTGAATAAAATCACATTTAAATTTAATTAACATGGCAGATACTGCAATAGTAGCTATAATTAACAGTGTTATTGAAGAATATTTTACGAGGAATACCTCACTTACTATTGTACCGGTTAAAGAGCTAATGCCTGCTTTTATTAGTGCCGGTATTTTTACAAAAGATATTAGAAAAGGTTTACCTATAAGAAAAATACTAAAAGAACTAGATGAAACAAATCAGTTGCATCTAATACCATTGGCTTTTGCCGAAAGAAAAAAGCAAACAACCTATTGGTATTTTATTCCTTCAAATGCGGCTAAGCCAACAATACCTTATAAGCAAGAGCAAAGTAATCTGGAAACAAAAGCAGCTGCATATTTGCGTTTAAAAAATGATGAAGCCTATGTAATTGATTTATGCGATGAGGTGCTAAAACAAAAAGCAATTCGACAGAAAAAGTTTGGCTTCCTTTTGGGCGATGTTCATAAAAATGGAAAATCACAAACCAAAATTCCGGTTGATGCATATTATGAAGACTTGCAATTGGCAGTTGATTATAAGGTAAAAGAGCATTTTGAACCAGAATCAACTTCAAAACACAACGATAAAGATACAGTCAGCGGTATGCCACGAAGTGAACAGCGAATTCGATATGATTTAAGAAAAGCTAAGACTTTACCTAGTCATGGTATAACATTGATTTGCATTTCCAATTCAGACTTTTCACGCGACGATAAAAATAAAATTATTCGCAATACAGAGAACGATATAAAAATTGTACAAAAAGCCTTGAGTAGCTTTATTACTTCTGACAAATGATGCTTGTAAAAACCATTTAATTTATTTTCAATAATTCTAACCTGAATTATTCATAAATTTGAAAAAATATGCATAAAGGTCAGGATAGTCCCGACTTAGATGCAGTTAAACTTTTTTCAAAAGTTTTTACTAAATCTTAGTCGCTGTCAGAGACAGGGATTATTCGTGAATAATCTGGGCTAAAAACTATTGATTAGTTTTACCCAAATTGAGCGATTCGCTATCGCAAAACTGCTCAATCGACTGAGGTCTTGTAAGGTTTTCATACTTTTCGTTTCCCCGAAATAATCGGGGCAGGCTACTCAAAATGTGAAAACCAACAATTCCTAGGTCGGGGTTATACCTAAGTA
>JAQICC010000420.1 GCA_027858735.1 Salinivirgaceae bacterium | reverse complement strand
ACTTAGTGTATTTATTAATTTTACTTGATTTTCAAATTTTAAAATTGAAGAAATATATTCAATAGTGGTATTTATAAATTCATTTTGATCATTATCAAACCCCTTTAGTATATATGTATTAACTTTTACACTCATCCAGTATATTATATTTTGATTCCAATAATTATAATATCATCTACTTGTGTTTCTTGTCCACGCCATTCAACATTTTTATTTTCAAGCAATGCTTTTTGTTCGTCTAGTGACTGGTCGCTTATTTCTAAAAGATATTCTCTAAATTGTTTATACATAAACTTTCTTCCTTTGGGGCCACCGAATTGATCAGGATAACCATCGGAGAATATATATATAATATCATCTTTTTGTAATTCAATAGTGTGGTTTGTATATTTTCTGTCGGGATACGAGCTATGTGAGCCAATTGCATGTTTATCGGCTTTGTAAATCAAGAATTCACCATTCCGTACTAAATATAATGGATTATATGCCCCCGCAAATTCTAATACCATGTTTTTATAATCAATAATACACAGTGAAATGTCCATGCCATCTCTTATACTTGTAGTAGCATTTTCTTGATTAAGAGAATTTTCAACTCCTTCACTCAATGCATCAAGAATTTCACTTGCATGTTTTGCTTTCACTGTCCTTACTGCGTAATCAAGTTGATTTGTTCCTATAATTGACATAAAAGCTCCTGGTACACCATGTCCGGTACAGTCAACCGCTGCAATAATTGATTTGCCTGGAATTTTCTCTACCCAGTAAAAATCACCACTTACAATATCTTTAGGCTTGTAGTATACAAAATTGTTAGGTATCAGTTTTGTGATTAATTCATCAGATGGTAGTATGGCATTCTGAATACGTTGTGCGTATACAATACTATCCATAATATGCTTTTTCTGAGCCTGAATTTCTCCATTGGCAGACTCTAGACTATCGTTCTTATCGGATAGCAGATTCCTCTGATCTTGAATAGCATCTCTTTGGGCAGAAATTTCTTCTTTTTGTTGTTGGATTTCTCTGGTTCTTTCTTCTACCTTTTGTTCTAATTCATTATAGTAGCTTTCCAATTCTTCAATCATTCGATTGAATTGCTTTGAAAGTGTAGTAATTTCATTATTACCCGAGATATCGGCTCGTTCATCTAAATGGCCATGCGTTATTCGGTTAACCTTGCTTACAAGCTTTTTAATAGGTTCGGTTATTACTTTGGTTTTAATATATATTAGAAGTATTACCAGGACAAGAGTAAGTGAAAAAATTGATATAAACTTAATTAGTTCATTCCTTAAATATCTAAAATCACCTGATCTGTCAGAGGTTATACGTATAACTGATCCTTTGTAAAGATCGGTGTTTTTTCTATCCATGTATATATACTGATAGTTAACTCTGCGTTTATTTATTACTGAATCAATTGATAATGTATCGCGGTTTTCGAATGCCTGAAATAGTAATTGAACTTGTCCACTATCAATAGGGGCATTATTAAGTGAAAAAGGGTGATCAGTTATAATAAATAATTGTACATCGTCAATCGATTCATTTTTCTTTGTAATCTGGGTGGTTGTGTTTCTAATAAAATCAATTATTTCATCGGCTTCTGATGAATAAACGCCGATCTGTATTATGTATTTTCCATCATCTGTTGGATGATAGGAAAACTTTTTAATGCGTTTAGTTTTGTTTTCAATAGCAAACCTTTCACTATGGTACATTCCTTCATCAAATATATCGAGTAAAAATTTCTCATGCTCCTCACCAAATTTGAAAAAATCCAATCCTAAATCATCTTCGAAAGTTGTATTAATAACTATTCCATCTCGATTTATAATATAAATGTCTTCCATTATGGGATTCATGCCAAATTTGATTTGTATTTCATCAAGATCAAGCTCTTTCATATCAGTCTTATCAGAAACATAGTTCTGAATTTTTTCACTTATGTTATACATCCTTTCGTCGAGTTTTGACTCAATCAAATTTAGTGCAACATCATGAAATTCAAGAACTTTAATTATTTCGTCTCCAATAATATAATTACGTTCCGTACTAGCTTCAACTAAAATGGTTTTGGTATGGTTGAAATTTAAGAAACCCAACAGCAATAATGCCACAATGGGAGGCATCATTACATTTAATATAAGTTGTCTAAATATAGTTGTTCTGCGCTTGGCGGCCATAAGAAAATCAATCATTATTTAATAGTATTAATTAAATCTTTTATCACTTTATTATGAGTTAGTACCAATTGGTTCATCATGCTTTTATTTATTCCTATACAATATTCAAGATTATTAAAATCTATATCATTTGAATCGAAATTATTATTAATGTATAAATTTACATCAATATTGTGGGCGATTTTTGCATGGTTTGCATTCAAAAGTACAAAATAATTATTTACATTCTTCATGCTAGCTAAAAAATGTGAATTGGAAGGATTCTGTATCTCAAAAAAGTCAGTTAGCCTTGTTAAATCGTTTTTTTCAATGTTAAATGCTTTAATTATTGAATTGCTAATATTGAACAGCGATAAAGATTTTTCAATACCCTCATCAATCTTATTCAGATTTGCGCTAATGCTTTCTGCAACTCTTGATTTAATCTGATTTATTTTTTCAGGAGCAATTTTATTTACTATTGATGCAGCGGTTCTTTGTAGTTCGGGAACAGGGCTGAATAGCTGAGCAATTATATCATTCGTAATTTCTTGCGATATTACAGTATATTCAATAAGAGCAGTTCTTTTTGTTTCTTTGCATATTAAGTTTGGATCCCTGTTTATAATATTAAGTATAAGTTCTCGTGCCGATGTAATTTCAACAGGAAAAAAGTTTTCAAAAAGTCTCGTTTTTTCACTTAAAGGTATATCCTCAAAAATAGACAATATCATTGGTTTTATTTCTTCTGATAAGAACAGGTCAAAAAGCTCTAAACCGTAGCTAATTCCTTCTGCGGTTCCGCTTGCTAAATAATCTTGAACATGCTTAACCGAGGTTGCATCATAAGTAATAGCTAATAAATCAATGAGTTCTTTTTGGTGTTTTTCAAATTCATGTTCTAGTGCTATTTTTAAGGGATGGGAATCACTATATGATAAACCTAATGAGGCTAAAGCAGAAATATCCCAAGCTACGGTTTGTGATATTTCTGTAATTGGATGAAACATTTTTGGAAGCTCAATCTCAGAAGGTTGATATTCAAGATCCTTTAAACAGTGAATCGATTTTTCTTTGATCTCTTTTCTATGATGCGAGATATTATTTAATAAAAAGTCGATACTTTCAGGGGTGTTGTATTTTCCTATTATTTGGATTAAAGATAATTGAACAGTTAGGGAAATATCAGATTTGTAAAACATTTGTATTAAATACACGACACTTTTTTCACCCATTTGATTTAATGCTGATAAAGCAGAATGAAATAGTACTTGTGAATCAAGGAATTCAACCAAAGTATTAACTGTTTCAATTTCCGATATGGTTCCACAAATTCGTATTGCTGTTTCTTGGGTAGAAAGATTAGGAACTCTTAATAAGCCGCTTAATAAAGTAAGGTGTCTTTCGTTTTTCTGATTAATTAAATGTTGAATGGCACTGTTAATGTCTGAAGGAGAATCGGAATTCAATAAAGTGTCAAGCTCTCTAATAGTTGGATTAATAAGTACACTAGCATTGTGTTTTTCTATGAAATAATCACTCCAGTTTTCACAAGCTAAATTCTGAACATATAATAGGTTAATTTCAATTAAATGTTCTCGAGTAAGGAATTGTAAATCATGAGGTTCGAAAGATTTACATATGTTTAATATGATTTGACTGTATTCGTTTGGTAAGTAGTTTTTAATGTGATTAAGCTTGATGAGAAATCGCTCTGGATTTTTAAGAAGAGTTTTAAATTGCGAAATTATAGGATCTTCAACATCTTTAATATCGTCCGATATATCTTGCTGAAGAGCTCGTTCTAAACTATTGCGATATTCTTTGTAAAGTTTTACAGTAACAAATGCCCAAATAGTTAAAAGTACAAATAAAAATACTGAAAAATGTATTAACTCAATAAATGCTAAAATGCTAAGAGTTCCCAATAAGATTCCAGATGTTAAAGCCGCAATTTCATTAATCGTACCATCAATTTTGGCTTGCACATCAAAGCGGATAGTCTTTTTAAGCGACTGATATAGTAATTTAAAGGCGGGTACTTCAAGTGCATCTTTAAGGGTTTTATTGAATAGTTTGCCCATTGAAATAAACAAAAAGAAATAGATAAAGCCAGGAGAGGCTTTTTCAAATCCACTAAAATATCCTACAGCAATTGCTACGCCAGTAAATAAAATTAGCAAAACAGATGAAAGCAGTAAGCTGATTTTTAGTCCATAGGTTTTCATCAATTTGCTATATACAAATGTTTTAATGATTAAAGTGAAAGCCATCATTGATCCTGTAAAAAAACCTAAGTACTTAGCTAAATCTTCTTCAAGTGGATATTGTTCATTGGTGACAACCAAAAAGGAGTATTGCACAAAAAAAGCAGCAAACATCGAAAAGATTACAAAAAGAGCCATGTATAAAATATAAGGATCTTTTGTGAAGTTTTTTAATTTTACTTGTTCATGTTCAATGGTTTCTGTTTCTTCATCCTCTATATCAGTAGAACTGTCTACTTTATATTTGCGTGATATAATGGCTTCAATAAGCATAGCAAATATTATACTTATAGCACATATAATTAGAAGGTTTTTGGTGCCTTGTAGGTAGGTGATTAGTACAGGAATTGCAAAACTGCTTATAATAATTCCAAACACCTGACCTGAGTCAATAATTCCGTATAATCGTTTCCCTTGTCTTAAGTTAAAAATCCGACCAACAGTGCCCCAAAAGGCCAATATTGCCAAAATATTTAACGGGCCAAGTAAAATAAACACCAGAAAAACTGTCCAGTTTGCATCTGTAAATTCAAAAAACACCCTCATTAATATGGTTATTGCTGATATAAACAGAAAGGTTCGAATTGCTAGCTTTGAGAAATTAATTTTACTTTGATATCTAGAGAATATACTTGTTAAAATAATACCTACAATCCCTGAAATAATATAGGCTTTAGGAATCATATCCTCAGGATATGTTTTTAAAAAAAGGGTGTGGGCTCCAATATCAAATGCACCATAAAAAATGCCAATAAATACAGACTGTACTATTAACAATAGCACAGGACCTATCTCGTTTGCCTCTATGTTAAGGCTTTTAAATACGTTTAGTTTTTTTAACATGGTACAAGTTGCTAATTTAGGAAAATATTTTTATCAATAATATTAATTGTTCTGATTTTAAATAAATAGTTGAATTATTGTTTAATTTTTTTAATTTTGACTGTAGAACCCAGATATAAAATATGTTTGAACCTAATAATTCGGGCTTAGATTCGAAATTTACAAGAAGGCGCGAAGTCATTTTCGTTGTTTTAAGTGGACTTTTCTTAGGCTCGCTAGCGATGTTAAATATAATTGGCTTTTCCAGAATGTTTGATTTTTCATTCTCGATTGGAAAGTTTGATGTGCCTTTTATTTTGTACGCTGGAACCTTGCCATATCCAATAACTTGTTTGTGCACTGATTTTATTAGTGAGTTTTATGGTAGAAAAAGAGCTAATACTGTTGTTTGGGTTGGCTTATTGCTTAATTTGTGGGTTTTATTTATAGTATGGCTTGGGGGAGTGTTGCCTCCAATACCAGAGATGTTAGAATCAACAGGCTTGCCCGCACTTGATGATGATAATTATGTATTTTATGCTATTCGAAAACTGACATTTGGTGGTGTTGCAGGGTCAATGATTGCCTATTTGACCGCCCAGTTTGTTGATGTTAAGGTTTTTCACTTTTTAAAGAAGTTAACTAAAGGTAAAATGCTTTGGTTGCGAAATAACGGCTCAACGTTAACCAGTCAATTAGTTGATTCAATAATGGTTGCCGTAATTTTATACTTTTGGGCGAATGCATTTAATATACCAGAAGGGCAAACTGTTTTAGGTTTTCTTACAATTGTTATTATATCTAATTATATATTTAAAATGAGTTCTGCATTAATTGACACTATTCCATTTTATATGGGTGTTAAGTATTTAACTAAATATTTAGATATTGATCCTTTAGCGGAGTTTAGAGAGGAAAATGAAGAAGTGCTTGATAGCGCTACGGAAAACTCATCCGATGCAATTGACTAATACGCTATAATTATCGTTATTTTCATTTAAATAATATTGAGGTTTGCTATTATAAATATCAGTTACTCTTAACTGCATGTCGTTATTATGTTTAATTATTGCGAGTTTGAGAATGTAGATTTCTAAATGAGGGTGTCTAAAAAGTATGTAAAATAGGGCTAAGTTCTAATTTAAACAGCAAATTCCCATAGAATTATTCTTTTTAAATAGCCCTTTGGCTTTAGCCAAGGGGAAATAGATATAGAGATAAAAGGGCTTTAGCCGAAAACTATTTTGGCAAAAGTCTTTTCTGAATATTACGATTACCCAAATTGAGCGATTCGCTATCGCAAATCTGCTCAATCGACTGAGGTCTTGTAAGGTTTTCATACTTTTCGTTTCCCCGAAATAATCGGGGCAGGCTGTTGTCGTTCAAAATCCAAATCCTCGAATACACTAGTATACTGCGGTTTGAATTTTTCACACGCCTCGAATTTGAGCTTTTTAGCTCAAACTCTCGACTTTATGGACAGGCTAATTAGTCTAGCAAATAACCAGGGCATATTAAATTCTAAGAAATGATCGTGAAAGAAGTATTGTTTATTGCTGTAATACAGAGAGATAGGGTTTAAATCCTTTCTCTAACCGTCAAGAAGATCTCTGGCTGAGAATTTTTTATGAACTTTTTCAGTTTTGTATTTAAAGCCTATTACCATTATATCATCTATTTGTTCTCCGGTACCTTGCCAAGCTTCTAATGTCCTGTGTAGTATTGCAGGCTGATCTTTTAACGGACGGTGATTTATATCGGTAAGTAGTTTTCTAAATCTGCGATAATTGAATTTTTTAGTGCCCGATTCTTCAAACTGAGAAGTGTATCCGTCAGAAAACATATAAAATACATCATTATCTTCAAGTGGAATTACTGTATTTGTGAATATTTTTTGAATATTATCGTAGTATTCTCCAATGGGATAAATACTTCCTTTGTAGGTAAAAGCTTCACCATTCCGCATTAAAATTATAGGACGTTGAGCACTGGCAAATTTCATTTCATTAGAGTCGAAATCAATGCAACATACCGCTGCATCCATACCCTCAAACCTTTGTTGCTTCTTGTTGTTGTAAATTAGTAAATCACAAATCTCGGCATCTAATCTCGATATTATTAATGCCGGGTCATCAATGTGTTCGTATTTAACTAAATGATTTAGTATGGTCATGCCAATCATGCTCATAAATGCTCCAGGTACACCGTGACCTGTACAATCGGAGGCTACAATGATAGCTTTGTTTTTTGTTTTTGAAAACCAATAAAAATCACCACTAACAATGTCGCGTGGTAAATAATATACAAATGATTCATCAAACACCGTTTTAAAGCCATCAGTTTCTGGAAGAAGGGAGTCTTGAATTCGTTGAGCATAATTTATGCTTGCAGTAAGGTCGTCTTGCTTGTTTTCAATGAGACTTTTTTGGTGATCGAGTAATTTGTATGCTTCGTTTAATTTTCTATTTGACTGGTAAAGGAATTCAGATTGTTCTTCAATTTGATTATTTCGCTCTTCAATATTATTTACCATTTTATTGAAGTTTGCTGACAATAGTGATAGTTCATTATTTCCTGCAACCATAACCCGTTCACTATATTTTCCATTGGCAATGACTTTTGTTTTTTCAATTAAATGCTTAATTGGATCTACAATCATTCTAGATCGAAAATAAATTAAAAGGTAAACAAGAGAAAGAGAGATAAGGAGTATTATTGAAATTTTGATTTTTTCTTTTTTGATGAACTTAAGTTGGCTAGAGGTATCATTAGCAATGCGTATAATATTTCCATCAAATATTTTAGCGTTTGAGTCAGCAAGATAAAAATAGGTATAATTGATAAAGTTTTTGTCATCTTTCTCAAAAGCCCTTGTAACCACCTTACCTTCAATTAACTCAGGTATAACGGATAAGTGTTCAGGAATAAATTCACGACGTAGATTTAAAGGATAGGGTTTACCTGCTGCTTGTCTAAATAAATCAACAGATACTAAATTTGGTTTTTTTAACGGAATCTCATCAAGATGACTAATCATGTAGTCGTAAATTTTATCGGCCTGCGTGCTATACAAGCCAATTTCTATAATATACTTGCCATCTTTTGTTGGATGGTAGCTGTACTTTTTATATCGTTTTGTTTTGTGTTCGAAGAAAAATTTTGGACTATCAAATTTACCATTGTTAAAAACATCGATTAGATATTGTTTATGAGCTTCGCCAAAACTAAAGAAGTTTATATATAAATCTTCTCTAAATGTAGTATTCACAACAATTCCATCTCTATTTATAACGTATAAGTCAATATTTTCAACATCCATTCGTAATTTCTTTCGAATAGTGTTTAAATCAATGTTTTCAATATTAAATGTGTTTATGAAGTACTCATCTACCATTTTAGCACTGTATTCTCTCATCAAAATATCCATTGGATCCTCAATAATGCCGAGAGCTACAAATTGAAGTTCGATAAATGATTTTATTTCATCGTAAATGAAATTTCGTTCGGTTTCGTTATGCAATCGCAAAATAGTTTTAGTATTTCGGTAACTGAAAATACCAATTATTAGTAATCCAATAATCACAGGTATTACGATATTGGTTAAAAGCTGCCGATATATACTATTTATTCTCACAAACTATTTTTTAGTTGCTTTTTAAGAAACTCGATAAATATAATAAAATAACCCTAAAATGAAGCAATCCCTTATTAAAGATTAATAATGGTTTTACGGATTTTTATGAGCTTGGTTAATAAATCTTCTAAATAATCAAGATTTAGCATATTTGCACCATCCGATAGTGCTTTTGATGGTTCTGGATGTGTTTCAATGAATAGTCCGTCAACTCCCACTGCAATACCCGCTTTTGCAACGGTTTCAATTAAGTCGGGGCGACCACCAGTTACACCCGATGACTGATTTGGTTGTTGAAGTGAATGGGTTATATCTAAAATTACAGGGAAACCTGTTTTTTGCATTTCAGGAATTCCTCTATAATCAATAAGCAGATCCTGATAACCAAAAGTTGTACCGCGTTCAGTAAGCATCACATTGTTATTTCCACTATCAATAACTTTCTGAGCAGCAAACTTCATCGCTTCGGCAGCCAAGAATTGTCCTTTTTTTATATTTACAAATTTGCCAGTTTTAGCAGCTGCTTCAAGCAAATCAGTTTGCCGGCATAAAAAAGCAGGAATTTGTAAAATGTCAACATAATCAGCTGCCATTTGCGCTTCCTCTGCTGTATGTATATCGGTAACAATAGGTACATTCAGTTGATTTTTAACCTTTGCTAAAATTTCCAGTGCTTGTTTATCACCAATCCCAGTGAAAGAATCTTTTCGGCTTCGGTTGGCTTTTCTGTACGATGCTTTAAAAATATAAGGAATTTGAAGTTTATTGGTTATGGAAATAACCTTTTCGGCTACTTCAAAAACAAGGTCTTCATTTTCAACTACACAAGGGCCTGCTAAAAGGAAAAAATTATTTGATTCAATATTTTTTATAAAGGGTAATTTCTCTATCATGATATTTTGTTTTGTGCAAAATTAAAAAAGATGTTTAGGTTCTATAACGAAAGATGTAAATATATTGAAATTAGATTGATTTGAATAATTGCAGATATCTTTGAGCCAACTGTTTTCGAATAATTAAGCTTATTATAGTATTTTTGCGAAATAATTTGAAATGTAATGAACGATACTATTTGTGCAATATCAACAGCAGCCGGAAATGGAGCAATTGCTTTAATACGATTAAGTGGTAGTGAAGCTATTGAAGTGGCCGATTCAATTTTTGTTTCTAAGCGAAAAGATTTTTCCTTAAAGAATAGAGATACACATCGGGTGTATTTTGGAACGATAAACGATCAGTACACCGTAATTGATGAAGTGCTTTTGTCAATTTTTAAGGTTCCGAATACCTTTACAGGTGAAGATGTTGTTGAAATATCATGTCATGGCTCGCAATATATTCAGCAACAAATATTACATCTTCTTATTAAAAAGGGAGCACGATTGGCTGAACCCGGTGAATTTACTCAAAGAGCTTATTTGAACGGTAAAATGGATTTGTCTCAGGCGGAAGCTGTGGCTGATTTGATAGCTTCGACGAGTGCGGCAGCTCATAAAATTGCTATAAATCAAATGCGCGGTGGGTTTTCAAATGAACTAACCGGTTTAAGAGCCGATTTACTACAATTTATATCATTATTAGAATTAGAGCTTGATTTTGGCGAGGAAGACGTTGAGTTTGCAGATCGCACCGCACTACTTAAATTAATAGAGAAGATTGAGCAAGTAATTATTCATTTAATAAAATCGTTTGATTTAGGGAATGCCATTAAAAATGGAGTTCCGGTTGCAATAGTTGGTGAACCCAATGTTGGTAAGTCGACTTTGTTGAATGCCATTTTAAATGAAGAAAAAGCCATTGTTTCTGATATAGCAGGTACCACACGCGATACTATTGAGGATACATTTAACTACAATGGAGTAACCTTTCGATTTATTGATACTGCTGGCTTGAGGGAAACTACTGATACGATTGAAACCTTAGGAATAGAAAGGACTTATCAAAAAATTAGTGAAGCGAAGATAGTTCTTGCACTTTTCGATGCAAATGACCCGAATGAAAAAGTTGCGAAGGAACTTAATGCCATTATTGAAAAAGCTGGTGAAGATAAAAAGGTAATCTTAGTAAGGAATAAACTTGATTTAAGTACTGAAATTAGGGATTTAGAGATAATAGGATTAGCAGCCCAAATAAATATCTCGGCAAAAGAAAAAACTAATATTGATGCCTTGCTTATAGAAATTGGCCAAGCTATGCAGCTAGAGTCTCTTGAAAATAATGAAGTAGTTGTTTCTAATGTTCGCCACATGGAAGCATTATCGCAAGCCTTAGAATCGTTAATAAGAGCAAAGGAGGGGATGAAGTCAGGAATCTCCAACGATTTTTTAGCCATGGATATTCGCGAAGTGATTCATTATTTAGCAGGAATAACTGGCGAAGAAATTACAACTGACGAGGTTTTAGGAAATATTTTTGGACAATTTTGCATTGGAAAGTAAGCCCACAAAACAGACAAATACTAAAAACATACTAATGATAATTAAAGCCTTGTAATACAGGGCTTTTTTTATGCCTCAACTTTTAAATACTTGTACCTACTTTGTGTTATTATGTTGTTATTTTGTACCTTTGATGTATCCCAAGTTAAAAATAAGGGATTTTTTTAGTTTCAGTTAGTGAATGATCTTTACATTATTTTACAATGGTTGACATTATTATACATTATTTGACAAAATTGGCATGAGTTCTACAATTAAAATAAAGCGTATTTGTGAGCATTGCCAAAAGGAATTTGAAGCAAAAACAACAGTAACTAGGTTTTGCAGCAAATCATGTAATAGTGCAGCCTTAAAACAGAAACAAAGGAAAATCAAAATTGATGAATCGAATACGGAAAGCCTAAAGCAAAAAGAAAATATTATTACCCAAGATATTGCCTATATAAAAAGCAAAGATGTATTAACAATTTCCGATGCTGCAATTTATTTAGCAGTAAGTAGGCAAACAATATACAATTGGCTCAATTCCGGTTTAATAAAAGGTAAGCGAATGACTAACCGAAAGGTATTGATACTAAAAACCGATTTGTTAACTGTATTTGACAACAACCAAGCTTATGAAAAGCCCAAAGCAATAAAGCGCAAACCAATAACAGAGTTTTACACCATTGAAGAAATTAAAGATAAATTCAATGTTGCTAATACATGGGTGTTTAATATTATCAAAAAAAATAATATTCCTAAAACTCAATATAACGGCAAAACTCATGTTTCAAAAAAGCATATTGATAAATATTTTGAAGCAAAAGACAGAGATACTGCAAATATTAATGAATGGTACACGGTGCAAGAACTTATAAATAAATACGGACTAACTAGAGACCAGGTTTATACCCGGATTAATCGTTTTAATATTCCACGGAAAAAGGAGGGCAGGTTTAGCCGAATATCTAAAAAGCATTTTGACGAACATCATTTTTTAAAACTGTAATTCATGGCAGCAACTAAAGTAACATTAAGGCGCAAGCCACTATCCGATAATATGGAAAGCTTATATTTAGACTTTTACCCAGCTTTTCGCAATCCTGATACTGGTAAGCTTACAAGGCGTGAGTTTTTGAATATTAAAGTTTATAGTACAGCTAAAACAGAGCAAATATATTATACCGATGATAAAGGCAATGAGCTTAGTAAAATTGTTCCTATTTACCATGATTTGAAGAAAGATGAAAAAGGAAACCCCATTCAAAAGCGTGTAAGCCTCAACGAACTGCAAAAAAGACATAACAGGGAACAAGAGCAATTTGCCGAAAATATAAGGCTTAAAAGGCAAACCAATGTAAACGAAGGTGATTATAATTTTATATCAAAGAAAGCCATTAAGAGCGACTTTTTAGCCTTTTTTATGGATATAGCAGAAAGTAAGAACCTTAGTAATAAAGCAACTTGGATAAGTGCCTATAAGCAATTGTTTGAATATACAGGAGGTAAATTATTCAGTAAAGAAATAGGTATTGAGTTTTGTGAGAATTACAAAAAACATTTAGAAGATAAAGTCAGCCTGAAACAAAATACAAAAGTCTCATATTTCATTAAATTAAAAATTGCCATTAAAGATGCCGATAAAAAAGGCTTTGTAAAAAGTGGAACTTATGCCGATGTTGAAGAAATTGGCATGAAAGAGGAAGATACCAATATTGAGTTTTTAACCCTTGATGAATTAGCCATATTAAAAAATATACCGTGTAGTAATGAGTTATATAAACAAGCAGCTTTGTTTAGTGCTAGTGTAGGTTTAAGGCGAAGCGATTGTATTGCATTTAGTTGGGGCGATATTAAGAGCGGAAACGATGGTTTGTATATTGATTTTTCACAACAGAAAACAGCGGGTATTTTACATGCACCATTAAATGAAACGGCTCTTTCTATATTAGGTGAGCGTAAAGCGGATAATGTTAAACCCTTTGGCGAACTATTAAAGACTAAATGGGCTACCCAAGATAAGGAACTACATAAATGGGTTAAAGATGCCGGAATACATAAAAAGATTACCTTTCATTGTTTCAGGCACTCGTATGCAGTAGCTTTAATAAGTAAGGGTACTGATATTTTTACTGTATCCAAAATGCTAGGTCATAAATCAGTTATGACTACCGTCAAAAACTATGCTAAGGTTATGAATAAGGATAAGAAAAAAGCCGTTGATAATATTAATTTTTAGACCATGGGAAAATATATTGAAGTTTTATCAATGTTTGATTTGCAAATTGAACAGATATTTAAAATACTTGAAAAAGAATCAAAAAAAGATGAAATGATATTTGAATGTGTTTTTGCAGATAAAGAATACAAACTATTGGATTTACGAAAGCTGAAAGAATCATTAACAGTAGTTGACATAAAGAATAAAATAATGGTGCATGATATGATTAGCCGATGCGATAATATATTTGAAATTTGGAATACAAAATTGGCTATTAAACCAATTAAAGAATTAGGAAAAAGTTATTATTACGAGTGGAGTGAAACTCATTTTTTTCATCAGATTTACGAGTTTAGTGCGTTTGAAATTAAGAAAAATAAATTTGAACAATATGATGGGTTTTATGATGAAAAAGCTGATAAGAGGCAAAAAGATAGGTTTTTTTCTATGCATGAAGATTTTGTTTGCTATAATCTTAGGGATTTGGTTGTATTGTGTAATAAAGTGCAAAAGGTTTTAATTAAATATACAACACCGTTGCCTGTATCCAATAATAATAATAATAAAAAGGAAATTAAAAAAGGCATATCTACAGAACCCTCATATAGAAATAAAATTGAAGTTGCATTTCGTTTTATGAATGGAAATTGCCCAAGAAAGCATAAACAAATATTGAGCGATGATGATTTTAAAAAGTTTATTGACTGGCTTGCATATTTTTATGAAAATGAATTTGAATTACCTGATATAAAAGAACCCATAAAAAGTGTTAATACAAATAAAACTTATGTGAAAACAGCTTTTAAGTTATTTTTCAAAAATGAAATGCCAACTCGTACATATCCAGATAGTTTATTTGAGCTTTACAAAAGTTGTTTTTATTCATATAGGAACGATACGCTTGAAAATTTCAAAAAGACGAAAATTGATCCAATTGCAAAAAATTTAATGAGTATTAATAAGTAAAAAATACGATACGCAAACTCGCATTTTTACCGCAAATTAAGCGCATACCCGTTTCCAAACTTTGCAAAGTATTTAAAATTAAAATATTTTGTAATGGAAATTGTAACACACAACAACATGCCGGAAATAATCGGCAGGCTTTACGCAAAAGTAGAGCAAGTAGAAAACTTGTTATCAAAACAAGAAGTACCCCAACCACAAAAAAAGTACCTACAAGCACAACCAAGTGCTGATTTCCTAGGCATTTCTTTAGCAACTTTTTATTCTAAGGCAAGCCGTGGACAGCTTCCAGTAATGAAACGCAATGGTAAGCTTTATTGCTTAGAATTCGATTTAATGGACTATTTGGAGCAGGGCAGGCGAAAAACCAATGTAGAAATACAAAACGAAGCAATGGGAGGGCGCAAATAATGAAAAGAAAAAAGAAAGCCAACACCCCCACGGCATCGGCTCAAAAACATTTCAAAGTTAGTAAATCTATTTTAATTCGGCAATGTGTTATGCATGAGCCTAAAACAAGGCGGCAAATTGAAGATGAAACCGGAATACATTACAATACAGTTGATTGGGAGGTTGATACCTTATTTAAGAATAATAATGTATTTGTAGCCTATAAAGGTAAGTGTCCGGTTTCTAAAAGAAATGGTGTTCAGTTTATAACAGCAAATGAAGCTTACCGACTAAAACTAGATGCAATACAGCCCTCTTTATTTGATATGATAGGAGGTTTAAGCAATGAGTAAGAATGTAAAATCAATAGTTAGTGATGCTTTTAGTAAAGTGCCTAAAGTTCCTTTCTACTCAATAAGCGAAAAAGGTAGATTAATCTTTCAGTCAGGTATATTTATTAAATACTTAGAAAACTACGGCTACCGAACTATTAAAGTGGGTGGTACTATCGAATTGGTCCAAATTAAAGGTTGTATTGTTAGCAAGATAACACCATCAGACATAAAACAGTTTATTAAAATTCAAACCGATGGAGAGGGCGAAATACATAAATACATATTGGATAGAACAGCTTTGTTTAATATTAATTTTTTAGATGCCTTGGAGCGAGCCAATTTGAAAATGCATAGAGATACGGCAATTTCATCATATCATTATTTTAAAAATGGAGTGGTTGAGGTTACAAAGGATGGAATAAAAACCCCTATACCGTATAATCAGTTTAAACGGTTAATTTGGGAGGAGCATATAATACAGCGTGATTTTGAACCAAGTACCGATATTGCAAATAAAATACCTGTATTTCTTGACTTCCTAAATAAGCTTACAAATAATCAACCTGAACGGCTAAAAAGCTTATGTACTGTTATTGGGTATTGTTTGCATGATTACAGAACGACTGCAAACGCCAAATCAATAATTATTAACGATGAAATAGTTTCAGACCAACCCGAAGGCGGTAGCGGTAAAAGTTTGTTGGTTATTGCTATGGGTAAGATAAGAAAAATGCTTGAAATTGATGGTAAAAAGTTCGACCCAAAACATGAGTTTGCATGGCAGAATGTAAATGAAAGCATACGCATAGTTAATATTGATGATGCAGCACGAGGGTTTCAATTTGAGAATCTGTTTTCTGCAATAACACAGGGTTTTGCTATAAATAGAAAAAATAAAGAGCAATATTTCTTACCTATTGAAGATGCACCTTTATTAATACTAACTACCAATGTAATACTAAAAGGGTGTTCAGGCTCTTTTATCCGTAGGCAGTACAGTATTGATATACACCAGTACTTTAACGCTAATTTAACCCCACGAGATGAGTATAAACATGATTTTTTTAGTGGGTGGAATAAAAGAGAATGGGCAAAGTTCGACATGTTTATGATGCAATGTATTAGCATGTATTTAAAATATGGTGTAATAACATGCCCCGAATCTGATAATAAAAAAAAGGACGCTATAAGAGCTACTAGTATAACTTTTGTAGAATGGTTTGAGGAGATTGTAAATGATTACGAAATTGATAGCACGCCAACCAATGCAGCAAGATTACAATATTTGGATGCATCAGGACAAAGAAATCTAAAGTTATCGGATAAACGCTTTAGTTCATGGGTGCAATCATATTGTAAAATATACGGACATAAATATATTAAGTGCGATACTCAACGGCCAAGAGGTTTTAGAATTGAGTTAAATAAATAGGGTGGGGGGCTAGTTTTGTAAGTTTAAGTGGTTAATGTGGTTAAGTATCAGATAATGAGTTCTATTTATATGTTTGAATGTGGTTTTAATGCGGTAAAATATTGTTTTAATGTGGTAAAAATTACCGCTTTAAATTTGAAATTACCGCTTTGTTACCGCTTTGTTAATTGTCTTAGTTTCAGCAAGTCAGTTAATTAACCGTTTCAACCGCTTTGCTTGATAATATTTAGTACACCACCCAATAAAATAAAATAGTAATGAAAGTTTATAGATATACATTAGAAAAATACAAAGGTAGAAATAGCCGTTTTGATTGTCCGAAATGTGGCAAGCAAAAAATACTAACAAGATATGTTGATAGTTTAACAGGGCAATATTTGAGTGTTGAGGTAGGGCGATGTAATAGAGAGGTTGAATGTGGTTATCATTATAAACCAAAGAAATACTTTGAAGCCAATGGCAAACCGAATGAAAATATATTTATCGAGCTTACAAACAAACCTGAACCGCCAACCTCTTATATTAAAATTGGTGATGTAGATTATAAAAGCAATAACCTATACCAATACTTGATTAATCGTTTTGGTATTGATAAAGTTAACAAAGTGATGCTTTTGTATAAAATTGGTAGTTCTGATAAGTGGAATAAATCAACCGTATTTTATCAAATTGATAAGTATGGGCGTTGCCGTACTGGTAAAATAATGCAGTACAGCGCAAAGGATGGAAAGCGTGTAAAAAAGCCTTATAATAAAATTGCATGGTTGCATACTACCGTTGAGGGCTTTAATTTAAAACAATGCTTCTTTGGTGAGCATCTTGTAAAGCTTAGTGAAGACACACCCATTGGCATAGTTGAAAGCGAAAAGACAGCCTTAATAATGGCAATCATGCAGCCTGAATATATATGGCTTGCTACTGGTGGTTTATCCAACTTATCAAAAGAAAAATTGAAAGGTTTAGGATTGCATCAAATAGTATTGTTTCCTGATAGTGGTTGTGTTGAACAATGGCAAGCTAAAGTAAAAGGATTGAATAATATTTATGTTGATAGAAATATTGATGATTACGATAAAGGTACAGATTTAGCCGATTTAGTAATTAATAAAGCATAAAAACAACTAAGTAACTGATTACAAGATAGTTACAAGGTACTCCATTGGTTATAATAAGGCATGCAATGTAACCTTACGACCTCGATCAAAAAAAAGTGTAATTTTTGCCCAAACTTTTGAAACGGTAGCAAACTACCAAATACCAATTAAAAATGTACTCCCACGCCAATAATATCATGGTTGCAACGCCTATCCAAAAATGTAACGGTTTTTAATTTTGTAACGCCTTTGCAACGCCTGAATTATACTTTAATCGTAATTGTTGAGGTTTATTTATTTTGGTCAATAAATATTCAATATGTTGAGGTTTTTAAGTATTTCAATCTTCTTTATTTTATTCTCATTTGGCAAATACCTAACCTCAACAAAAAAATAATACGCTTTCACAGGCAACATTAAGAGACCAATTAATCGAATCGGAAAAGAAAGTTTTTATTAAATTTTGTATTCTAAAAATCAATATCACCCCGATGGTTGAGATTTAGTTTATTGAATTATTGTACCCATATTATTACAATAATAGAGCAGCCTTGCAACTGCTTTATATGTTAATTCAATTAGGGTCTTGGGCAATAATTTCTGCGGCGGTTCCTTGTTCTATCATAAAAGTTGCATTTTTGCATTTAGGATAACTTTCAATTAATTCACCATGTACCAGTATTAGATTGTCGTTTTCATCTAAAGTTGAATAATAATATGCACTAGGTATTTTTCCTGTTTTTTTAGCGTCATTTGCTAAATGTACTGGTAATCTAACTTCTTTTATCATATAAATAAATTTTATTGTTTATTAAAATTACAATATTTATAGTTTAAAAACTAAAACATAAGTTTCTTAATTGGTCATTGTGCGAAGTTTTATTAAAATAGTTAGTTGTTTAGATTATAATACTCCCCAATATTCAGACCACTGCTTAAGTTGAAATATTTATTAATTTTAGCAGTATATATGAAAACAAAAAGAAGGAAATTTAGCAGTGCATTTAAAGCAAAAGTTGCAATTGAAGCACTCAAGGAAAAAGATACCCTTTCCGAATTATGTGAAAAATTTGAAGTTCATGCTACCATGATATCAAAGTGGAAACAAGAGTTTATAAATCGTTCTCCGGAGCTTTTTGAAACAACGCCTCCTAAAGTACAGGATGAAAAACAGATAGATGAATTGTATACCAAAATTGGGAAGCTTGAAGTTGAGCGAGAGTGGTTAAAAAAAAACTTAAAGAAGGCCGGTCTATGAAAGAATTAGAATCGTTTATAGGTGAAAATATACATCTTAGCATACGTAGACAAAGTGAATTATTGGAAGTAAACCGCAGCAATCTTTACTACAATAATGCCCATGAAACAGATGAAAACTTAACCATTATGAGGTTAATGGACGAGCATTATCTAGAGCACCCTACTTATGGTGTACTTCAAATGCAGGATTATTTATTTGCATTGGGCTTTATAGTTAACCACAAGAGGGTAAGGAGATTACTAAGGCTTATGGGTATTATGGCTATATTTCCCAAACGAAATTTGAGCAAATTAGGAAAAGCTAAATATATACGTCCTTATTTACTCCGAGGTATGGAAATTAACAAACCAAACCAGGTTTGGGAAATAGACATAACATATATACCTATGAAAAAAGGTTTTATGTACCTTACTGCAATTATAGACGTATATAGTCGATTTGTTGTCGGCTGGAATATCTCTAACAGTTTAGCTGCTGAAAATTGTTTATCAGTATTAACCTCGGCTATAGATAAATATGGCCAACCTGATATTGTAAATTCAGATCAAGGCAGTCAATTTACATCAGCTTTATGGACTGAATATCTTGATAATGAAAATATAAAAATCAGCATGGATGGTAAAGGGAGAGCTCTTGATAATATTTTTATTGAAAGGCTTTGGAGAACGGTTAAACAAGATTATATTTACATTTCTCCTATAGAGGATGGACTGGAATTAAAATCTGGTCTAAAAACGTTCTTTGAATATTATAACAAACATAAAACTCATCAAGGTATAGAAAGACAAATACCTTTTTACTTATACACGCCTGCGGCATAATTTATTGCTTCGCAATATGAGTTTTTTTTAGGCATGTATCTGAAAGAATGTTTGTTGAAAAAAGCCCCGATATTAAATAAATAATTGGGGCTCATTCTTACAGAATCAGGATATCCCTAAAAGGTTGCTCTCCAGCAGAGCCCTTGTCTGTTTTTCCTGATTTTGTAAAGATAAAAACACTGTCGAAAATTCAATTAAGAAAGTGCTATGAGTGGTTTTAATAATAGGTAGTATTATACTTTAAAATATCCAAAAGAAAGCTAGTAAAACATTAATATAAAAAATATTCAATAAAATGCTATGGAGACTAACGACAAAATAAAAAAGCTTACAGATAGAATATATCTGGAAGGGATTGAAAAAGCAAAAAGTGAAGCTGATTTAATTATATTAAGTGCAAAAAAAGAAGCCGAAAATATAATTAAAACGGCAAAAACAAAGGAATTGGAAATTGTGGATCAGATGCAAAAGTATACGCTTGAGCTAAAACAAAATACTGAAGCTGAAATACGTTTAGCTGCACGACAATTTACCAGTAACTTAAAACAGCAAATTTCTGAACTAATTACGAATGCACAGATTGAAGCACCCGTAAAAGAGGCTTTTAATGATAAAGAATTTGTTCAGAATATTATGCTTACGATTATTAAGAACTGGAATCCACAGAACCCTGATGAAATGAATATCAGTTTGTTGCTTCCAGAAAAGGATGAAAAAGAGTTGAATAATTTCTTTATTAGTAAGGCAAAAACGCATTTGAATTCTGGTCTTGAAATTAATTTTCTGCCATCAATGAAAAGCGGTTTTAAAATTGGACCCAAAGACGGTAGTTACTATATCAGTTTTACTGATACTGATTTTGAAAATTATTTTAAGAATTATCTTAAAGAAAAAACCAAGCAATTGCTTTTTGATTAACTATTCACTGAATTCTATCATATGAGTTTTACAATGTTTAAGCGTAACTACTATTACCTAATCTCAGGTTTGCCTGATATGATAATTGATGGCGCAAAACCAAGGGAGTTAAGCCTTGAGTTTAAGAAAGAAATTAAAGAACAGCTTCATATATCGGATTACAAATTAGCACAGTTATTCTATCTACAATATGATAATAAAAACTTACTAAATAAGCTTTTGAAACAAGACAAACCGTTTATAACTCTCGGAAATTATACCGAGGAGTATTTAAATGAACAAATAAAAGAGCCTACAGATATTGTTGAATATATGGCACATCAGATCAATAATTTTAAGGCTGAAACTCACAAAAATTCAGATTTAAACTGGGAAAACAGTTTACAGGCCTTATACTACGAGTATGTTTTGCAAGTAAAAAACAGTTTCATAAAACAATGGTTCAAGTTTGACAGAGATATGAAGAATATTTTAACCGCTGTAAACTGTAAGAAGTACAACTACAATATTGAAAATCAACTTATCCCGGTTAAGCATTATAACGAAATATATGACATTATGGTTATGAGTGAGCCAAAAATAGATATACTTACCCATGCTGTTCCATATGCAGATGAAATAATACAAATTGCTGAATCAGAAGTAGATATTACAGATAAGGAAAAAGCCATCGATCTTATAAAATGGAAATACTTAGACGAATATTCATTTTTCAATTATTTCACAATCGAAAAAGTATTATGCCACATTATTAAATTGGAAATAATTGAACGATGGATAAAATTAGATAGTGAAACAGGGAAAACACTTTTTAACAAATTGATTCATGACATTAAAACAAGTTATGAATTCTCAGAGGAATTTAGTCTGGTAAAATAGCAGAAAAATTGCTACTAATTAATGGTTTTAATACAATTATAATAAATTCAATATGAATACGAAAGGTAAAGTTGCAGGAGTTATTGCAAATCTTGTTACTGTTGAAGTTAACGGGCCGGTTTCTCAAAATGAAATCTGTTATATTAAGATGAGTGATGTTAAACTAATGGCCGAAGTTATTAGAATTAATGGTAAAAATACTTATGTTCAAGTATTTGAGAGCACCAGAGGGCTAAAGCCTGGTACTGAGGTAGATTTTACCGGCCACATGTTAGAAGCAACACTCGGCCCTGGAATACTATCGAAAAACTACGATGGGTTGCAGCACGACCTTGATAAAATGGATGGTGTCTTCCTAAAAAAAGGCGATTATACTCCCGCTCTGGAAGATGATAAACGTTGGGAGTTTAAACCCATAGCAAAAATAGGTGATACTGTAATTGCAGCTTCATGGTTAGGTGAGGTTAAAGAGAAATGGATGCCCCATAAAATTATGGTTCCCTTTAAATTTAAAGGATCATATACCGTTAAAAGTATTGTTGAACAAGGCGAATATAAAATAAATGACACTATTGCCGTTTTAGTAGATACTGAAAATAATGAAGTTTCAGTAAGTATGGTTCAGAAATGGCCTGTAAAGATACCTATTAAAGCTTATGAAAAGAAACCACGCCCATTCAAACTAATGGAAACAGGCATTCGGGTAATAGATAGCTTAATTCCTATTGTTGAAGGAGGAACAGGTTTTATTCCAGGACCTTTCGGAACAGGCAAAACCGTGTTACAGCATTCGCTTTCAAAACAAGCCGATGCCGATATGATTGTTGTTGCTGCCTGTGGTGAACGTGCCAACGAGGTTGTTGAAATTTTTGCCGAATTTCCAGAATTAGACGATCCCAGAACAGGTCGAAAACTTATGGAACGGACAACCATTATAGCAAACACTTCAAACATGCCAGTTGCAGCCCGCGAAGCATCCGTTTACACGGCAATGACAATTGCTGAATACTATCGTTCAATGGGATTGAAAATTCTCTTGCTTG
This sequence comes from Salinivirgaceae bacterium, assembly GCA_027858735.1. GTDB lineage: Bacteria > Bacteroidota > Bacteroidia > Bacteroidales > SZUA-534 > GH45. Next base: position 8,802 of record JAQICC010000420.1, on the reverse strand, counting down.
CCGATTCAACATCGCGCTGGGCGCAAGCATTGCGCGAAATGTCGAACAGAATGGAAGAACTACCTGGACCGGATGCATTTCCGATGGATTTACCGGCTATTGTTTCAAATTTTTATGCTCGTGCAGGGTTTGTTTATTTAAATAATGGTAAAACGGGCTCAGTAACCTTTATTGGAACCGTTTCTCCAGCAGGAGGAAACCTAAAAGAACCCGTAACAGAATCGACAAAAAAAGCGGCACGTTGTTTTTATGCACTTTCCCAAGACCGTGCTGACAGTAAAAGATACCCAGCTATTGAGGCTGTAGACAGTTATTCAAAATACCTGGAATACCCCGAGTTTCAAGAATATATTAAAGAAAGCATTTCGACCGATTGGGTTGAAAATATACTTTCAGCAAAAAACATATTGGTTAAAGGACGCGAAGCCTATGAACAAATAAACATATTGGGTGACGACGGAGTTCCGCTCGATTATCATCAAGCATTTTGGAAGTCAGAGCTTATTGATTTCATTATTCTTCAACAAGACGCTTTCGACGACATTGATTCATCAACATCCATTGAACGACAGCAATATATGATGAATAAAGTACTTGATGTTTATAACACAAATTTTAAGTTTGAAACATTCGAAGAGGTAAACCCCTATTTTAAACGAATAATCAATGTTTTTAAACAAATGAACTACTCTGAATACAAATTGGAACAGTTCAGCAAATTTGAGAATGAACTTCAGGATATTATTCAAGAAAAATTGATGATTGTCGAGTAAACATCGAATATCGTAAAAAAATTAGAAACAAGATGAAAACAACAGCCTTTCAAAAAATATATATCAAAATAGAAAATATCACAAAAGCGACTTGTTCATTGCATGCGCAGGGTGTGGGATATGAAGAATTAGCTATTGTAAATGGCCGATTAGCGCAAGTAGTAAAAATACAAGGGAGTTTAATCACCTTACAAATATTTTCAGGAACAGAGGGAATCTCTACCAACTCAGAAGTGATATTTTTGGGCCATTCACCCAAACTTTCAGTAAGTGAAGAACTAAGCGGGCGATTCTTTAATGCATACGGTCTACCAATTGATGACGGTCCTGATGTTGACGGTAAGGTGGTAGAAATTGGTGGCCCATCAGTGAACCCCGTAAGAAGAAAACAACCATCGGAACTTATTGCAACAGGAATAGCCGGAATTGATTTAAATAATACGCTTGTAACAGGGCAGAAAATTCCATTTTTTGCCGATCCCGACCAACCATTTAATCAGGTAATGGCAATGGTTGCCCTTCGTGCAAAGGCCGATAAAATTATACTTGGAGGCATGGGACTTACAAACGATGACTACTTATTCTTTAAAAATATATTTGAAAATGCCGGGGTACTCGACCGCATTACCAGCTTTGTAAATACCACTGAAGACCCACCTGTAGAGCGACTTCTTATACCTGATATGGCATTAACTGCCGCAGAATATTTTGCCGTAGAGCAAAACAAAAATGTTTTGGTTCTTTTAACAGACATGACCCTTTATGCCGATGCTCTTAGTATTGTATCAAATCGGATGGATCAAATACCTTCAAAAGATAGTATGCCTGGTTCACTTTACAGCGATTTGGCTCGCCTTTACGAGAAAGCTGTTCAATTTCCAAGTGGCGGTTCAATTACAATTATTGCAGTTACAACACTGTCTGGCGGCGATATTACACATGCCATTCCCGATAATACAGGCTATATTACTGAAGGACAATTGTTTTTACGTAAAGATTCAGATATTGGAAAAGTAATTATTGATCCATTCCGTAGCTTGTCGCGATTAAAACAACTTGTTATTGGAACAAAAACGAGAGAAGACCACCCCCAAGTTATGAATGCATCAATTCGTCTTTATGCTGATGCTGCAAATGCAAAAACCAAACTTGAAAATGGGTTCGATTTAACCGACTACGATGAAAGATCTCTAAAGTTTGCAAAAAAATACTCGGAAAGACTATTGGCTATTGATATAAACATTGACATTGATGAAATGCTTGATACTGCATGGGACTTGTTAAATCAGCATTTTTCAGTATCTGAAATTGGTATTAAAACAGAGCTTATTGAAAAATATGGAAAACGTAAGGTTAATGAAATAGAATAAAACAAATTATCATGGAAAATCAATTAGTTACAATTTCAACTTTTAGTAAAATGCATGTGGGTTGTTTTGTCAAAGAGAAATTTGAACTTGAAGGCATTGAATGTTTCCTTACCGATGAGGATATTAAAACTGCTGATAATACTCCACAAGGAATTAAGTTGAAAGTGAGAGCAAATGATACAGAGAAAGCTGTTCAAATAATAATGCAAGTTCATAAAGAATCTGATCTTGATAAAATTGAGCTTTCAGGTTCTATCCCGAATAAGAAAAAAATTCTCGTGCTTATTGACTTTTCGGAATCCTTAATTAATGCCTGTGAGTATGCATTTGGCATTGCAAAAATAGCAGATGCAGAAGTTAAATTACTTCATGTTTATGAAGATCCTACCTTAAACAGATCTGGCAAAAATACCACATCATGGCAAGCGTATGAAAAAATTGAAGCAGAACAAATTTTTAGTAAAGCACAGGCCGATATGCTTTCTTTTAGTAATGAATTGAAAAAAAGAATAGGTTCAGTAATGCTAGAAAATATTAAATTCCATTTTGCACTGCTAAAAGGAAACACAGAAGATGTTATTGAGGCTCTAGGTAAAAGATATAAGCCTGATTTAATTATTTTGGGATCAGAAGGAAGGGATGAAAACAACTCTATGTTTAGTGGTGGTATTACTACCAAGGTAATTGAGAATACTAATTTTCCAGTATTAACTATCCCCACATCAGCATCCTTCAGCGGGATTGGTTTTCTGAATATTGTGTATGCAACAGATTTTAACGAAGCTGATAATTCATCACTTAATAACTTGCTTGATATTGTTGCACCTTTCAATACCAAGATTCATTGTATCCATATTGACAATAAGGAAGACTCCCTGAAACAAGATAAAGTAGCTGAATTGAATAAATTTCTAAAGATAGAATATCCTAAATATGACATAAAATGCATATTATTAAAAAACAATGATTTAGTTAATGGGTTAGAGGATTATATTGATAACAATAATAATATTGACATAATTTCCTTTTCCAGCCCGAAAAGAACACTCTTTCACAAAATATTTTACACTAATAACCTTAATCGTCTGGTATCAACTTGTAAAATTCCAATGCTTGTTTTTCCCGTTTAATTATTTAATAAAACATGACAGTGAAATTTCAGTACAACAAAACAGCCTTACAAAGCCTCAATAAACAACTTAATATGAGGCTTAAAGCACTTCCTGTGATAAAAAACAAGGAAACAGCTTTACGTGTAGAAGTAAAACGGGCCAAAATTAAGGTGAAAGAATTTGATGAAAAATTATCTCAAAAAATACAAGCCTATACAATCACTCCCGATATATGGACCGAATTTAATACAAACCTTATTACAATTGCTAATGTAAAAACTACTACAAAAAAAATTGCTGGTGTAAAAACCCCAATTTTAGAAGCCGTAATTTTTGATGTTGAAAATTTCAGTTTGTTTGATAATCCAAAATGGTTTGCTCAAGGAATTTCAATTGTAAAAGAATTAGGAGAGACTGTATTAGAAAGAGAATTTTTTAACAGAAAAATGGAATTGCTCAATTATGCCAGAAGAAAAACAACACAAAAAGTTAATTTGTTTGAGAAGGTTCAAATTCCAGGTTATGAAGATGCAATAAGAAAAATTAAGCGATTTTTAGAAGATGAAGAAAACCTATCCAAGTCCTCTCAAAAAATTGTTAGAAATCGTCAACAAAAACAGGAGGTTGAACCATGATAATTCCAATGCAAAAATATTCATTTCTTGTTTATCACAAGGAGTATAGCAATTTTCTAACGGACTTGCAAGAGCTTGGTGTACTTCATGTTATTGAAAAGAAAACGGAGATTACCGATGATATCAACAAAAAATATCAATTACTAAATAGTATTGATAAAACAATTAAAACGCTGGAAAAGCGTGAAATTGAAAAATCGGATAACGTTTTCAATACCGATGTATTAAAAATAATTGATGAAATAATGCACAAGGAAAAGGATTTGATTGAATTACAACAAGACCTTGCTGCAGCAAAAAAGAAATTAATTTATACAGAACCATGGGGCGAATTTTCTATAAACACCGTAAGCAAATTAAATGAACAAGGCCTCTTTCTAAGGTTTTTTACCATTTCAAAAAAGAAATCAAATAAGCAGCTACTATCCAACTATAATGCTGAAATTATTAGCGAAAACAAGAGCCACATCAATTTTATTATATTTCAAAATGACAATAAACATCTGAATATTGATGCGAATGAAGTGGAACAACCAAAAATTACCCTTAGTGAATTAAAAAAACAAATAAAAGAAATTGAAGAAAAAATAGAGCATATAAATAACGATATTGACAATTTTGCCAAATCATCAATTCCGTTAATTAAAAAGGAAAGAGATATTATAGCTGCAAATTTGAAATACCATGAAGTTATTTTAAATACAAGAAGTAGTGCTCAGGAGAAATTGAAAATACTGGAAGGTTGGGTTCCTGATTCGAAGAGGAATGAAACCGAACTTTTTCTCAAATCCAGCGACATATTTTATGCAGTTGATTATGCCACCGATAAGGACAATGTTCCTATCTTGCTTAAAAACAATAGATTTAGCAAATTATTTGAGCCTATTGGGAAATTATTTTCCTTACCAGCTTACTCTGAACTTGACCTAACCGTATTTTTTGCACCATTTTTTATGATGTTTTTTGGGTTTTGCTTAGGCGATGCAGGCTATGGTCTTTTATTTGTGATAGGCGCAGGTTTATACAAGTTTAAGGCAAAAAAAGAACTTAAACCATTGTTGTCTTTGATACAGATTTTGGGTGTAGCAACTATTATCTTCGGAATTTTATCTGGAACTTTCTTTGGAGTTAATTTAATTGATGCAAATATTAATTTTTTGACAAATTACAAAAACCTATTCCTGAATCCAGACAATATGTTTAATCTGGCCTTAGTGTTGGGAGCTATTCAAATTGTTTTTGGAATAAGTGTAAAAGCTCTAAATAAAATGAAGCAATATGGCCTTATGAGCTCACTTTCAACATTCGGCTGGCTTATTATTTTATTAGGCAGTGCAATTTATGCTGCTTTAATAAAGTTAGAATATATCGCCATAAACAATATCATTTTGTATTCTATACTTTCAATTGGTGGATTTTTAGTTGTGTTTTTTAGCGATGTTGAAATCAGTATTCCTGCCCGAATTGGCAAGGGAATTTGGGATATTTATTCAACAGTAACAGGTATATTCGGTGACTTATTGTCGTACATACGTTTATTTGCACTGGGTTTATCGAGTGCCATATTAGGCTTTGTAATAAATGATATTGCTTTGCAAATATTTGACTCTGCACCTATAATTGGCCCAGTTTTCTTTGTAATATTTCTTTTACTTGGGCATGGTTTAAATATTTTAATATCATCACTTGGTTCATTTGTCCATCCTATGCGCCTCACTTTTGTTGAGTTTTACAAAAATGCAGGGTTCGCCGGAGGTGGTAAAGAATACAAGCCTTTTTCAAGAGTAATCAATTCAAAATAAATTATTAATAAATTAAAACAAATAATTATTATGACAACAGCAGTAATATTGGCCTATATAGGTTTAGCTTTAATGATTGCATTGGCAGGAATAGGCAGTGCAATAGGCGTTTCATCGGGTGGTAATGCAACAATTGGCTCATTGAAGAAAAAAGACGATGCTTTTGGTAGCTATATGTTGTTAAGTGCATTACCAGGTACGCAAGGTTTATATGGATTTGCAGGATTTTTCATTATTAATGCAAAATTATCAACATTTGTGGTTGATGGAGTTTTAACGCTATCCATGTATCAAGGTGTTTCTATTTTCGCAGCCGGAATTGCCTTAGGTTTTGTGGGCTTAATGTCTGGCATAAAGCAAGGTAGTGTTTGCGCATCGGGAATTGCGGGAATAGGCTCTGGTTATGATATTTTTGGTAAAACAATGGTACTTGCAGTTTTTCCTGAATTGTATGCCATCATCGCCTTTGCAGCGACATTTTTGATTAGTGCCGGATTGTAATATTGAAAATCAGCATATAGGGTTAATCTAAAAACTAACCGATAGAAATGATATAATTAAATAGCTTTGTTTTTTTGTCCATATGCGGTGCATGCCTAATTGGTTATTCAATTTTGTGTTTGCATCGCATTTTTATTATTTGTGTCATAAATTGTAGAAATAATAACTTGTTGCAACTAAAAAATAATGATGACGTTTATTTAAACAATCAATATCTAGTTAAATTATTGAAAAATTACAAGTTTATATATGAGCTTTAATTTATTATGATTTTTAAAAGGGTTGTAATTCTAATATTTATTGTGTTTAGTATATTTATTTTTGGCGCTGTTTATTTTATTTTTAAGGGCAGCATGAAAATGGATTTACAGCATATTCATGTTATTTCCTTATCTGCGGAGGTTGATAATGAGATATTAAGTACAAGGGTTTTAATTGACGATTTTATAATAGAAAATGATTCAACAATTTTAAATCAGATCCCAATAAAACTTGATACAATTACAGCGCATCTCGAAAAGTTAAGCATCATATTCATAAGCGATTTTAAAAAAATTGATAATAATGATTTGAAGGATTTTAGTGATGAATACAAAATAATTATCTCTAAACTTTCTGCACTCAAATACTACATTAGCAAGAATAATTTAAGTAATGAATTTTCAGAATCAGGTCTTTTAACTGTTTATAAGGATTTCATCGTACGTTACCATCATTTCGGACAATATCTTCAAAAATACTTATACGAAAATACAAATATTTACAGAAGAGAGTTTTTCGCTTTACTTGTTATTGTCTTTTTATTCATGATACTAGCAGGATATTTGATTATTCATTTAATTAACCAATTAATTATTGCAGACCGCAAAGAAATACAAAAAACTATTGAAATAGAAGGCAGAGAAAGACAACGTATAGCAGCTGACCTTCATGATGGATTTGGAGCCTATCTTTCCAGCATAATAATGCATATCCAAATTTTAGAGAACGATTATGGAGAAAATTTAGTTTTAAGAAAAAAAATAGAAAATCTAAATCAGTTATCGAGGCAAGCTCTTCAAAGTATTGAAGAAGTTATAAATAACTTAAATCCAACCTTGCTTTCAAGAATTGGACTTGTTAAAACACTAGAAAAAACAATTAGTAAGATTAATTTGCTTGATAAAACCCAATTTTTAATTGATTCCTTAAATTTACATTTGAATTTATTTCCAAGTATAGAAATAATGCTATACCGCATATGCTTAGAATTGATAAACAACGCATTAAAGCATTCACATGCAAAAAATGCAAAGTTTACCTTTTATAATATAAGAAAAAAAGTACACCTAATTTATGAGGATAACGGAATCGGATTCGAGAATGAAGAGTCAACTTATAAAAATAATAAAACAGGACTCTATAACCTGGCTAAGAGAGTCGAGTCGGTTGGTGGTAATTACCTAATAACTAGTGAGCCTGATAAAGGTGTGCATGTAAAGATTATTTTGGATTTAAATTAGATATAATTATTTAGATGGATGAAAAAATTTCAATACTTATTGTTGACGATCATGAAATTTTCAGAAATGGATTGAAACAACTTCTTTCACGTTTTAATTATGTGGGAGAAATTCAAGAAGCTTCAAATGGCAAAGAATTTCTAAGAATTATTGAATCATCAGAACCTGATATCGTTTTTATGGATATTGACATGCCAATAATGGGGGGCATAGAAGCCACTCAAAAAGCACTTTCAACATACCCTAACCTTAAAATTATTGTACTTACTACTTTTCATGATGAAGAGTATTTGGATCAGATGATGCTTGCAGGTGTGAATGGCTATATGTTAAAAAGAAGCACAATGCCAGAATTTGATACGGCTATAAGAAAAGTTCATTTAGGGGGGAACTTCTTTTCTGATGAGATCGTTAGCATTCTTACACGAAATCTTAATAAAAGTCGGAATGATTCATCAATATCATCTAAACCTAAATTCACCGAGCGTGAAACAGAAATTCTGAACCTAATTTGCAAAGGTTTTAATAACGAACAAATTGGTAAAATTATTCATTTAAGTCCCAAAACTATCGAAAAGCATAAAAGCAGCCTATTTCAGAAAACGGATACAAAAAATACAGTGAACTTAATTATTTATGTGCTAAAAAATGGACTTATGCATATTGATAATCTTCCAGACTAAGTAATTATTAATATACTTTCGAGTTCAATGAAGTTAATGAAGTAGATGAATTGCTTCTGGCTAACATATTATGGTATGTAAATAAGGATAAACTGTAATAATAAGTGCAAGGGAAATGCAATAAATATTGTAAAAATCGATCACCTAAAAAATGTAAATATTAGTGTAATTTATTGATTTTTTGTATTGTATGTATTTTTGGCTCTAGTTTAGTATGGCGATGTTTTATCCAACGAGCCTGTAAAGCCTGCCCCGAACTCGCTTCAGGGGCTCTAAATTCAGTAGCCAGGGGTTTCAACCCCGGGTAAGGATTAGTCAATAAAATCATTTTTCTTTAAGTTCAGAGGAAATATGCGATGGCTTGGGAATAAAATTCCATATTGCCTTCCCAATTTTTCCTTTAGATAGGTTATAACTCCAACCC
>JAQICC010000236.1 GCA_027858735.1 Salinivirgaceae bacterium | reverse complement strand
CCTAGATCCCCTAAAGGGGACTTCGAAAAATATTGGCTTTTGTTGACTTCCTTTAGGGTCGGGATAGAATAACGAAAGCCAATATTTTTCGATTTAGGGAAATTTGTCGTGCACCCGCTTCAATTCGAACGCTAAACTCATCGCCAATAAACTTATCTTTTAATTCTTTAAATATCGATTTAGATTTATAACTCACTCCCCATTTAGTTCTGTTAATTAAAAATTCTTCGCTGGTTGCAGCAACAACACCGTCAGCAACTTTAACGGTAGCTTTGAATGATATCGGATTAGAAATTTCTTTTAAAGTTAAATCGCCCTTTATTTCATGAGAGTAAATTTCATCTTTAATTTTGTTTACCTCTGAAATAACAAATCTCCCTTCAGGAAAAGAATCGGTATGGAAAAATTCTGGTGACTTTAAATATCCTTTTTTGAGCTTAATTATTCCATAATGTTCCCCACCCGGCTTTGTACCCTTCCAACATATTTTAGAAGCATGCGGGCAAGCCGTAATTTCATTGCTTGCTTCAGGTACTTTTTATCCTATAGAATTTAACTGTTTTTTTAGAATACGATGCTTTATTTGAAATTTGGTTGCAGCCAATGGCAATAAATACTGCGATTACCATGAAGAAATTTGATTGTGCTTTCGTTATTAATATTTGAAATTTTTAATAAAAATGAAACTAAATATATCTCAAAACCTTTATAAACCTTATTTAGTGCTTGTCTCGTAAAGTCGGGGTGCGACTCTATTTGCAAAATATGGAGCTGTATAATTTACATATATTCAACCAATTAAAAAGTCGCACTCCGACTATCACACAAAAAGGATGAGTTTATGGACAGACACTATTTAGTGACTCTATTTAAGCACAATATCATCAATTACGCTCGAATGGGCTTCCTGATTTAATCTTTCAATTAATGGTTCTTTAATATTAAGCAATTCGTTTCGAACCACTGATGAGTTTAAATACACGTAAAGAATACGATCTTTAATATAGATTTCACGTGTAGCTCTACTTATGGTACCGCCCATTAAACGTTCCCATTTACTCACAAGGCTAACTTCTCTAAGCTTTCCTTTCATTTTTAAAGCCTCAACATACTCATGAATGACTTGCTTTAATGGCTGGGTATTGGAGCGTTTCATTTGGGTTAATTTAGTTTTGTAAGCATTTCATCTTTAACAAGATAATGAAAATATTCACCTTCAATTTGCTCAAGCACTTTATTTAAGCGAGCCGGATTTGTGTCGGTAATGAATATTTGTCCAAAATTATTCTGTGCAACCAGCTTTATAATTTGTTCCACGCGTTCACTATCAAGCTTATCAAAAATATCGTCGAGCAATAGAATGGGTTTAAAACCACACAGCATTTGGATATATTCAAATTGCGCTAATTTCAAAGCCACTAAATACGATTTTTGCTGCCCCTGCGAGCCAAGTTTTCTCAAAGGATAATCCCCTAATAATAAATCAAGTCCATCTTTATGAATTCCAACAGTAGTGTACCTTGCCATTTTATCTTTTTCACGACTATTCGCTAACAAAATATCAAATGACTCTTGTTGAAGTTGAGATTCATAGTTCAGCTGTACCTCTTCTTTGCCTTGTGAGATGTGCGAAAAAAACTTCTGAAAAACTGGGCCTATATTATCAATAAACTCCTTTCTTTTTTCAAATATTCTATTACCAAATTCAGCAAGCTGATTATCGTATAAATCTACAACATCAACATCGAAATAACCCGTTTTACCATAAAGCTTAAGTAAATGATTACGCTGAGTTAGAGCACGATTGTAGTTTTGAAGGTCGTAAAGGTAATTGCGATCGAATTGCGAGATAATGCCATCTATAAATTTTCGTCGTTCTTCACTTCCCCCTAATATTAAATTAATATCATAAGGTGATATCATTACCAAAGGAATTAACCCAATGTGATCGGCTAATTTATCGTATTCCTTTTTGTTGCGTTTAAATTTTTTCTTTTTCCCTTGTTCAAAACCACAATAAATTTGCTCTGGCTTATCGTGAAGCTGATATTCTCCATTAATTACAAAAAAATTTTGGCTATGATTTATATTCATTGAATCTATGCTAGAAAAGAAACTTTTACAAAACGATAAATAATATATAGAATCGAGAATATTTGTTTTACCAACTCCATTATTGCCAGTAAAACAATTTATTTTAGAACTAAAATCAACATCAATTTGGGTGTAGTTCTTAAAATTCAATAAGGATAAGCTTTGAAGATACATGACGCAAAGATAAATAATTGATTTTCGAATATGGATAATAAGCAATAAAAAAAATCCTCTGAAGGGCTCCAGGGGTGCACGACAAATTTCCCTTTTATTTAATTTATTGATATTCAGGTATCAATTCCGTATATTCACTATTTATTAAACAAAAAATGATGAATATGGATAAATTAGATTGTGTTTTCGAAGAATTCAAGAAAGAGGTTAAATCCTTTTCACAGAACTCCAATAACCGTGAAAATTTATATGATTATGAAAGTGGTTTTAGGGATTTGGTTCAAAAATATGAGCATGAAATA
>JAQICC010000340.1 GCA_027858735.1 Salinivirgaceae bacterium | reverse complement strand
GATTACATGAAAACTATATTAAATGGAAAGGATTCATTAGCTGATCAATTTGCAGAAATTGACCATCAAAAAGTTATTGCAAAAATGAAGGAAGCTAAAAAGCATGAAAACAAAATTCCTCCCAGTGTTAAAAAACTAATAAGAAAACAAGAATCAATGCGCAAATTATTATTTTTGATTGCGAGTTAAATAAAATCCAAGGGGATTTTAGAATCATAGAAATAAACTATTTAAAAAAAATACAACGATGCAAATGAATTTAAAAAAAATTGCAGGTGCTATTTTATTAATAGCAGCATTTCACTCCTGTGTGCAACTAGAATCAAAAAACAACGATTTGCTAAAACCATCAAAAGTAGAACTTAAAAAGGTGGATGGAAATTATCACTTTTTTGTAAATGGTGAACTTTATGAAGTGAAGGGAGTGGGGGGTTCTTATGATCTGGCCATGTTAAAAAAATCAGGTGGCAACACATTTCGTACATGGGGTACGCATCAAGCAAAAGAGTTGTTAGATTCAGCTCAAAGATACGATTTTATGGTAGCAATGGGCCTGAGTATGAGAAAGGAATTGCACAATTTTAATTATGATGACACTGCTGCTGTATCAAAACAATTTGAAAAGATTAAAAAAGATATTGACTCTTTAAAACATCATCCAAATATTCTTTGTTGGGTTGCAGGCAATGAACTTAACTTAATGAGCGGTGGCAAAGCAGTTAATCCGAAAGTTTATGATGCATTAAAACAGGTTGTCGATTATATTCACGAAACAGACCCAAACCATCCTGTAACAACCGCATTTGCAGGAGTAAACAAAACACATATTGATGTGGCTATGGAACGTTGCCCTGATTTAGATTTTATATCATTACAAGTATATGGTAGCTTATTAACAATTGAAGAATCAGCGAAAGAAGCAGAAATTACAAAGCCTTATTTGATTACCGAATTTGGACCAGTTGGTCATTGGGAAAGGCCATCAACATCATGGGGGAGAGAAATTGAAGAAACAAGCTCAGAAAAAGCAAAGGGATTACAGAACCGAATGCAAAAAGCATTTATTTCAAATAAATCGGGGTTGTGCCTAGGTGGCTATGCCTTTGTGTGGGGATATAAACAAGAAAGGACCCCTACCTGGTATGGCATGTTTATTAAGACAGGCGAATCAACTGAAGTCGTAGATGAATTAACAAAATTTTGGACTGGAAAATATCCTGAAAATCGTGCACCTCAAATTGAAAAATTTGAGCTTAATGGCAAAAAAGCAATCAATAATATTTTTCTAGAGGCTGGAAAAGAATATACTGCAAAAGTTTTTGCATCTGATCCGAATAATGATTCATTAACTTATGCATGGGAGACATTATCAGAGGTAAAAGTAAGAAGTCATGGAGGAGGAAGAGAAATAAGACCTGACAATGTTGAAGTGAAAATTATTTCATCCGAAAATGGCACATTTACATTTATTGCTCCTCCTATTCCAAGCGAATATCGAATTTTTGTATACGTATATGATGGTAAAAATAAGGTGGGAACTGCCAATATTCCTTATTGTACAAAATAATTATTGAACATAATTTTAATTTTTTCAGCAAAATTTATTGAACAAAATGGTACTAAATGTATTATTAATAATGCATTAAAATTATGGCCAAACATATAGGTTTATTAACTTCCAGTGGAGATACTCCTGGTTTAACTGCAATACGAGGAATCGGGAAAGTTTACATGAGGTTGTTATAATCAAATTGAATATGGACAGAATTTTCATTGTTGCCCAAGGTGTATGAACCTACTTCTACGGGAAAATAAAAACTTAGTGGTTTCCGATAAGGAAGTTCCAAAAGAAGTATTACAGATAATCAATAGCCCTATTTTCAACAAACCGAATATTAAACTTAAAAACACATTTTCAATTTAGCACGAATCAATTAAAATTCAACTTGTTTTATTGTCCAAACTTTATTTTCTAGCTCTATATTAGCCCCAATTAAATGTGAGCAGAAAACTTTCTAAAAATAATTGCATTATGGTTAAAGAGGAGACTGCAAAGATGGAAAAAAGAAAATACAAAACCAGAATTAGTCGTCAGACG
>JAQICC010000281.1 GCA_027858735.1 Salinivirgaceae bacterium | reverse complement strand
ATTGGTTCTGAGCGGGTACCACGCTTGGTTTTAATCATAAGCACACCATTTGATGCTTTTGATCCCCAAATAGCAGTTGAACCGGCATCCTTCAATACTTCAATCGACTCAATATCTTCAGGTGCCACATCAATAAGGCTACCAAATTTCTCGACATCAGCACTACCAAAATCGAAATCTCCATCAATTTCAGTTTCATACGGAATACCATTTATTACAATTAAAGGGCTGTTTCGGGCATTTAATGTAGCTGTACCTCTAATACGAATGTTTAGTCCCGCACCCGGATCACCTGACATTGAGGTTATATCCACGTTACCTAAACGTCCTTGAAGCATCTCTTCAACCGATGTGGTCATACTTGAATTTAAGTCTTTAAACTCCAGTCTGGATACAGCAACACCGCGGTCGCGAATTGCCATTACTCCATCGTTCCCCATTTTTTCGCCGGTTATTGTAATATCGGCAAGCTGGGTAGATGTTTCTTTAAGGGTAATGTTAATTTTGGCTCTATTATTTACTTCTACTATTTGTTTCTCAAATCCGATCATAGAAATTTGAATTTTAGCCTTTCCCGAAGTCACTTGCACAGTGAATATTCCATTATAATCGGTAATTGTACCATTAAGGTATCTGCCATTTTCATCAACTTCTACAACGTTACACCCAATAAGAGGTTCTTTTAATCCGCCATCGCGAATTTGTCCACTAACATTAAAACTCTGGGCCATACTTGTAATTGCGGAACCTATTAACAATGAGGTCAATATGAGTGTCAATTGCGTTCTTTTCATAGTTGGGGAATTGTATGTGTTTTGTTTTATTTGTTCCATCAAAGGTCTACTTTAAAGATTTTGTACTTAATACAGTATTTATTTTATGAAGTACACCTCGTTCTACAAGATTATCTGCTTCTGCATGTACAATATCAACTTCTTGTCCTGATTTATCTCTTACGCTTAAATTATTTACAGCGTTTGTAAATTCCAAAGTTTTATAAATAATTTCAGTTCCGATAACTTCATATGTTGCTGTGTTTACAGAACCTGAAAATTTACCGTCATCAAAAACACTTTGATTACGCACAAAATGATATTTAAGAAAATCTCTAAGTTCCTCTTTCTCTGTGGGTATAATGCCAGCTACTTCTGCATCAGCAAGAGCTTGATTGGAAGGAGCAAGCACCGTCCATTGTTTAATGGTAATATCAAGAACGAATCTTATGCCTGGTACTTTCACACCATCTTGCTCGAATTCAACTTGAACACTATCAACAAGCTCTGCTTGCAGCAATAGGTTGGCAAATGAAGAAAGATCGGGGTCATTAAAAATAAATTCTCCAACTGTAAGAGGTTTTTTTATGGTATTATTTATATAAAAGAGGTTACCATTTTTCTCACTTTGAATCTTTTCTTTAACCGTACAATAATCTCCTTCATTTTGATTACCACCGCCAACAATTTGGCCATTTTTATAGTGCAGATAATTATCAGATGCCATTCGAATATAACCTTCGCCGTCAAAATTCTCGGTTATACCATAATGGTAATAATCTGACATGAACTCATCCAAGTAGATAGCATCAGCATTAGTCATTGGATTCCATGTGTCATCAGATGCTCTTTTTTCAATAATGGTAAGATTTCCACTTTTGTTTGCCCTAATGCCATATTCAAGCAATTCAGCATTAGATGGAGCAAATAATGTAACATCAATTTCGGGTTGAGTTAATGAGGTAAGTACGCCTGAATTATTGAGAGCAAAAAGGAAAGTAGTATAATTACTATTGTAAAAAACCGGACCAGGTACACAAGTAAATGCATTGGGTTCAAGTATTTTGTTCATTGTATATGTAATTCCATTGCTACACATAAAAGCGTTTGCAATATCGCTATTTATATCAATATCTATTTTATCGCCATAATTATTATAAAACCGTTCATCTATTTTTGATGGTATTAATAAAAGATTGCTTAGGTGAGATTGTAGTAGGTATATTAAATAAAGTTCAGGAACACTATCAATTGATTTATAGTACTGAAATATATGTTCGTCTAAATATTGCTGCAAAACATCATCTGTTGGTATAAAAGCAGAAAAGTAGTCTACCATTTTAGGCTCGGTCTCGGCAGTGGTGCCACCAGGTCCTTCTTCATCAGCAAAATCATGTATTCCTTGATATCCCTTTACGCGGGTTCTCTCGTTTTGTTCATTAAGGGGACCATTACCATAGGCAGCGAAACGCTGTGCAATATCAAAGAATTTTCCAAATTTGTCTTTATTATCAGAAAGATATTTATCAATAGTAGGTATGGGAGCCACAACACGATCAATATAATTAATAATCCCAGTTGAACTACGAGCCTCCTCCATTACCATAGCGTCATGCCATTGAGTACCACTCCATGAACTTCCAGGGTACATAAATAGGTAGTCTGATTCAGGATCACCAAAGTAGTCCTGAAAATACTCAGTTGTCCATACAGACATATAAGTGTTGTACCTATGTAATATTACTGTCTGGTCTTGAAGAGCTTCGTAGTAAAGAATTTTTTCTTCATAGTCAACAGGTATAGAATACGTTCTTTTTCTATTAAAAAGCGCACCATATTCACCATCGTCATTTTCTAGTTCTTCCCAGGCGTATTCATAAATTAACTGTTCGCGTGTACGAGGGTTAACAAGTATATGTTGTCCGAAAAGTTCTTCTGCTTCCTTAACACTAAGATCATCTACTGAACTTTTCTTCTCACGTTGGAAATATTCGTTAAAACTGCTATCACTGGCTACAAATAATGTAAACATCTGATTTTCAATGGAAGTTCTGTAGTCAGCCTTATCCATAAGGGCTAAAAAGATGTTGTAATTACCCTCTGTTTCAAGTGTTTCAATGTTGGTTCCTCCCAACCATGGTGGATCTTCGAACCGTTCTTGGTGATCATCGGTGCATTGATAAAATATGGCTGCTATCATTAGCAATGCCACATAGTTTTTCAATAGTTTAGCTTTCATACCCTATTTAAGTTTTAGTAGCTTATTTTATTATAGTAAAAGATTGCACTATAAATTTGGAAATCTGTTGTTGTTTGTTGTCAGTCGAAATTTCCTTCGCAATCGTGTGCAATATAGAAAAAATAAAAATAAAAAAAGTTGGTAACCCCGCTAATTTCAACTTTTGAAATGTAAAATGTGTTAATTAGCATAAAAACAAAAGATTAACTACTTATTTGAGTGTTTTTAAGTGGGATACATGTCTTAGATTTTGATTTTTTTACTGGCATTTATTCAATATATTAATGATTAAAACAGCATTTGTTTGGCTGCACTTGAAAAAAAAAATCATAGATGTTTTTTTTATCTTGATTATCTTGTCAGTTAAAAGGTTTATTTGGTAAAATATTCTGAACCTAAATCAAAAAAGGAACAATTATTTTTGTCAAAATCCAATTTTTGTATTCAAATCTTAACTGCATTATTTCACACCTTTGTAAAAGGGTTGTTTTTAGATGTAATATACAAGTATTTTATTAAGAACATTTATAAAATATTTTAGATTAAATTTAAAGTGATTTTTATTTAACTATATAAATATAGGTTCATATGT